>JAJRWJ010000367.1 GCA_024276805.1 Gammaproteobacteria bacterium | reverse complement strand
TATGGCAACGATGGCGAACAACAGCATGAAGCAGCTGGTCCAGATGCCGATCAGATCGTTCATCATGCCGAAACAGATTGGCAAAACGAAGCCGCCCAGCCCCCCGATCATGCCCACCAGGCCGCCTACCGCGCCGACATGGTCGGGATAATAGGCAGGGATGTGTTTGTACACCGCTGCCTTGCCCAGCGACATAAAGAACCCCAGAACAATGGTCAGAAAAACAAAGGGCACCAGTCCCGTGGCGATGGTGAATTGAATCGGTCCCTCGATGCCGTGGATTGTATAGTCGGTGGCCGGGTAGGACATCAGGAACAAAGCCGCCAGGCAGCTGATGAAGGTCCAGTACATGACCTTGCGGGCGCCGTATTTGTCGGACATCCAGCCGCCCAGCGCGCGGAAGATACTGCCCGGCAAGGCGTAGCAGGCGGCCAGCATGCCGGCGGTGGTGATGTCCAGATGGTAGACGCCGATGTAGTAGCGGGGCAGCCACAGGGCCAGCGCCACGTAGCCGCCAAAAACGAAGAAATAATAGGTGGCGAAGCGCCACACGCGCATAAATTTCAGCGGTTCCAGTTGCATCAGCGCCGGCCTGATCTTTTCGCCACTTTCTTTTCTTGCCTTGGTGGAAGGGTCCTCTTCGGTGGTGAACCAGAAGACCAGGGCCATCACGAACAGGATCACGGCATAGATCTTGGCGACATTTTCCCAGCCATAGGCGACCAGCAGGAACGGCGCGCCAAAGTTGGTGATGGCTGCCCCGACGTTACCCATGCCGAATATACCGAGCGCGGTGCCCTGACGCTCCTTCTCATACCAGCGCGAGACATAGGCGATGCCGACAGCAAAGGAGCCGCCTGCCAGTCCGACGCCCAATGCGGCCAACAGATACATCGGGTAGGTCGATACCGTGGACAGCATCCACACGGCCAATGAAGTGGTCAGCATCAACAGGAAGTAGACGATGCGTCCACCATGCTGGTCGGTCCAGATGCCGAGGAAAATCCGGCTCAACGATCCGGTCAGTACAGGGGTGGCGACCAGCAGGCCAAATTCTGTATCATTGAGCCCCAGGTTCTGCTTTATCTTGATGCCAATGATGGAAAAAATGGTCCAGACGGCAAAACAGACGGTAAACGCTACGGTACTGACGATCAGACTTCTGGTCTGCTGGGCGCTGGTGACACCATCGAGTTCATGCATAAGTTTCTCCTTGTTGTCAGATGGTTGATGGTCTAAGAAATTGCTCTAACGCTTGTTCCTCCAGGCTTTGGTGCTGCTGGAGGGGGCTGCGGAATAAATCGTTTTGTCGGCTTCGCCAGTGACATTCAGAATGCCCCAGGCGCCACGGTCGACGCGGGTCAGCGCATGGTCCACCAAAACATAATCTCCCGGTACTTCAACATTGAATTCGGTAAACGAAGCTCCTCCGGCAGGGATCAACGTAGTGTGTACATGTTCAATGGCATGGTTTGTCGATCCTTCCGGATAGACCTCGTCAAAAATTTCACCAATGACATGAAACGACGCTAATTTTGACACTCCGCCATTACCGACAAACATGCGAATGCGATCGCCAACATTGGCATGCAACTGGCCATCTTCCACCAGTGACCAGGGCCGGCCATTGAAGAAAATATACTCCGGCTGCTCGGCAATCATTTTCATCGCGTCGAAATCCTGAAACCCCTTGGCGCCCATCATGCCTTTTGTATAAAGTTCACCTTGCATGACATAAAATTCCTTGTCCACCGGCGCCAGCCCCTGTTCCGGCTCCACCAGAATCAGTCCATACATGCCGTTGGCAATATGTGTCGGGGCATTGCCCGCGGCGCAATGGTAGATGAACAGTCCCGGGTTGAGCGCCTTGAACTGCATGGTTCTGGTTTCTCCCGGCTTGACTTCGGTCAACACCGCGCCGCCACCAGGTCCGGTAACCGCGTGCAGGTCGATGGAATGATCGTGGGAGCTGGATTTATCATTGCGCAGGCTCAGTTTGACTGTATCTCCGACGCGAATTCTGAGAAAAGGCCCTGGCACGGTATTGTCGAAAGTCCAGTAAAGGTAAGACGTAACCGGAACAATATCGGCGATGACTTCGGTGGCGACCAGGTTGATCTCGACGGTTTTGGGCGTATTTCTGTGCAACGGGGGAGGCAGGTCTGCAGCGGATCTGCTGATATCCGTGACGCGTTTGAATTTTGTTGCATCGACCGGTTTATGCATATGGTAGCCGTCTCCCGGGCCAAAACTGGTCATATGCTTCTGCTGGCTCATATCCATCTGCATCGGCATCTGCCCAGGTTGCTCTTCGGTGCCGGGAGAAAAAAGCCAGATGCCGGCGATGATAACAAATGCGGCGATGAGCAAGCGGTTTTTGTCGGGCTGGCCAGAAGGGTCGGTAAAAAAAGTGATGATATATTTTATTGCGTCGTTTAATTGCTGCATTGACTGGCCTTTTGTGGGGGGAAAGCAACGATTATACGCAATGTTGCCTATAAATTCTCCATCATTTGTGGTGGTATTGTTTAATAGAGGAGGCTGCCCTTTTGGCTTTTCCACCATGAATTGGCTTCATGTCAAAGCGCATGCCGTAAAAAACCCAATGCAAAGACCGGCTAACCGATACCAGGGGAACATACATTCGACACCGACCACCATATCCTCTCGAAACGGTTGAATTGCCGTGAAGAATGGTTTTGGTTTGGTCAGAATGTTGATAGCTGGGACAATCTATCCGGATTCATTTAGAATGAATGAAAACAAGGTTTTGGTGTGCAAATCATTACCACAGAGCCGCAAACGGCGGATCACCTTTCCCGGCGTCGCATAGCCGGCGTGTCCACTGCGACGGAGCAATTAAAACGAATGAGCGGAATACTTGTCAAGGCAACAGGAATATGGCTTGTTATCGTTCTGGCAGCGATTCTGAATGGTATTTTTCGAGAAAAGGTTCTAGTGCCGACAATTGGTTCAAGTATTGCGTTACCTCTTAGCGGAGTCGCATTGGCGATGCTTGTTTTTGTGATTGCACTGATTTTCGTTCCGTTTATCGGTGCTTCAGAACCTAAAGCTTATGTCACAATTGGGTTGCTATGGGTTGTTCTCACAGTATCTTTTGAATTCATTTTCGGACACTTTGTTGCGGGTATGTCTTGGCAGGAAGTTATGAAAGTATTCAATATTAAAAAAGGGGACTTATTTATCGTGGTTCTTTTTGTTACTGCAATCTCGCCATGGTTTGCGGCAAAGGTAAGGAGTTTAATTTGAACGTGACTGCGCCTAACGAATAAGCCTGGTGCTTCATGCCGGGTGCAAGTCCCGGTCGGGAGCGTGAACAAAGTGAAAAATCTGCTTCGAACGTAGCCCGGATGGAGCTGGCGGAATCCGGGTGGTGCGCTGGCATAAAAATCAGGATGCCCAGTCCTGTACGTCGGCATCATCAGAATGAACGCTGGCGCGATCATCTGCTGTTCGAAGGTGATGAGGCTCTGTTCCATTGTAATCTGTCAGGTTTTTTTACACTTTTGATGGAAAAGATTTGCTGGTTGCTATGTCTATTAGTGCAACAAAAGCGTGTTTTGATGTTTTGGTGGTGTGCGAGCTGGTCATTGAACTTGCGGCAACTTTGCCTTTTTTCATCGCCAGGTAAGGATAATGCTGTCAAGAGTCGTCAGGCTGTAGGGCGTTAAAGCGGTATTCCCGGTTGTCAGCAGCAAAGGATGGAGTGTCGGAAAATTTTACACTTTTTTCTTGTATAATTACCTTGTTTTTCATGGTGTTAATTATGGTGGGGTTGATGTGCCTGATATTGCTGGTGTTGCGGGTATTGATCCTGCGGTAATTGTGTCAGGATTTTTTACAACTTCAATAAGGCATTCTGTAGCCAGAATTTTTAAATCAGTGTTTTCTCAAGGGTATTTTTAACTGGCATAAAATTTGCCTATCTTATTTAGTGTTTTCTGAATTTATTCAATCTGATCTGGTGTGCATTGCACAGGAGGTATTTTATGTTTCAGTTTAGCAAAAACCTTTATCGCAGAATTTCACTGATGGCGGCATTTTTTTTGTTGGCGTCTTTGTCCCTGTCGGTTGAGGCGGCAAAGGTTACCACGGTTGGTGCAGGGATTGGCTACAACGGAGTTTTTGCTGGATTCCCGTCAGATACTGACTCTTCGAATAGTGGTGCCCTGATCCAGGCCCAGGTTAACGTGGCCACACCGACCATCGCTGCAGCGCAGGCGGCCGCAGTGGTACGCGGTGATCACAATCTTGGGGCTGCCGCCAGAGCAACGGATGACACTGCGGACAAATTTACCAGCGCGGGAAGCGCTACTTCCACATGGGTGCTGGATTTTACGACTACCGCCGCAGGAACGATTGTCTACGATCTGGACTATTCCGGTTTCCTGACCGTGACTGCCGGTGGTTTCGGCGAGGAGGCCGGCGTGCAGTTTAACTCCAACCTCAGATACAGGGCCTGTGCTGGCTGCGGGTATAGCAATGTGCCAGGCGCTCTGTTTGGAGGCAGCGCCAACATCAAGGGTAGCGATTTCATCAATCCGAAGCTGACACCTACGGTGACAGGTGTACTTGCCGGAAGTACTCTGAACGGCAACAGGATGGATCTGTCCGCGGAAGGTACCATCATTGCAACGCTGGAGGCGGGGCGGCTCTATCAGCTCAGCATGAGCTTGCAAACATCGGCCGATACCGGCGACTTTCGCAGCGCAGACGCTATTGTCTCGGAATCTAACAGCATGAGCAGCTTTGGGTTTACCGGTGATTTCTGGGATGTCGTCGGCGGGACGGCTTCATTTTACGATGTCAACGATCCGACGAAGAAATATGATGGCTCACAGGGATCTGTTCCAGAGCCTTCCGTATTGCTGCTGGTGACAGGCGGGTTGTTGGTTCTTGGCTTCCTGGGTCGTAGCAGCGAGTCCGTCTGAAGGCTTCAAAACTGGAATTGTCTTGCTGATTGACTGGGCTGGTGGTCGGAGTGAGAGGATTCGAACCTCCGGCCCCTGCCTCCCGAAGGCAGTGCTCTACCAAGCTGAGCTACACTCCGCATGAAACTGTCAGCAGGCTAATTGTATAGATGTTTTTGCAGTTCGGCAACTTGTACTGTTTGGGAGTGGCTGCCAAATCACTTTGGCAGCCAGGTCTTGGGGCATTGGCATTGCCCGATTACGGGATTAAAGTGGCGATTCCGCAGCAGCGGGTTGCCGGGTTTGTTGCGTTTTTCTTTCGCGCCTAATAGTTGCGCTGCACGGAAAAGTTTGCCAGCAAAATCATCGCCTCTTTGAATTCCGAGTCGGGCAGCGGCGCCAG
>JAJRWJ010000366.1 GCA_024276805.1 Gammaproteobacteria bacterium | reverse complement strand
TTGACGCTGGCCGGTGCATTCTATATCACCGCAGTCTGCCTGTTGCCCGAATTTCTCATCGTTTACTGGAATGTCCCGTTTTACTTTGGCGGGACTTCACTGCTGATTATTGTGGTTGTGGTCATGGATTTCATATCGCAGATGCAAACCCACTTGATGTCTCAGCAATACGAAGGATTGATGAAAAAGGCCAATTTGAAAACGTGATTAGCATTAAAGAACACATCTTAGGAGTCGACCGTGAAAGTTCGCGCATCAGTGAAAAGAATCTGCAGAAACTGCAAAATAATCAAAAGACATGGGGTTGTTCGGGTAATCTGTAATGATGGCCGGCATAAACAACGACAAGGTTAGGATTTTGTTGCGCTGGAAACTGCAAAATGTTACTATTCGGCGCTTAACTTTGATATACCATTCGGGAGTATCTAAATGGCACGTATTGCCGGAATAAATATACCAGATCATAAGCATGCTGAAATAGCCCTGACTGCCATCTATGGAGTGGGACGGCCAACGGCGAATGAAATATGCAGGGAAGTCGGTGTGACGCCTTCCACTAAAATCAAGGATCTGACTGAGGATCAGTTGGAATCGATTCGTAACGTGATCAAAAAAATGACCGTGGAAGGAGATCTGCGTCGCGCGGTATCGATGAATATCAAGCGTCTGATGGATCTTGGATGTTATCGCGGGATAAGACATCGACGCGGCTTACCCCTCAGAGGGCAAAGAACCAGAACCAATGCCCGCACACGTAAAGGGCCGCGCAAGCCAATTAGAAAATAAAGATTTTCCACTGAGAGGTAGATATTATGGCGAGTCCAAGCCGTACCAAAAAAAGGATAAAAAAAGAAGTAGCGGATGGCGTGGCGCACATTCATGCTTCATTCAACAACACTATCGTGACCATTACTGATAGAAAAGGCAATGCACTTTCCTGGGCGACTTCCGGCGGGTCCGGATTCAGAGGGTCACGAAAGAGCACCCCGTTTGCCGCTCAGGTTGCCGCAGAAAAAGCCGGCAGCGTGGCATTGGAATATGGCATGAAAAACCTCGATGTAATGATCAAAGGGCCTGGTCCCGGCCGTGAGTCGGCGGTAAGATCGTTGAACAATCTGGGATTTAAAATTAACAATATTTTTGATGTGACGCCTATTCCGCATAATGGATGTCGTCCTCCAAAGAAACGCCGCGTATAGAAATCTGGAGTAGTTTATTATGGCAAGATACCTTGGACCAAAATGTAAATTGAGTCGCAGAGAAGGGACCGACCTTTTTCTTAAAAGCAGAGGCAAGTCTCTGGAAGGCAAATGCAAACTTGATCAACGTCCAGGCCAGCATGGCACCAAACGTACCAGAACATCCGATTACGCGTTGCAGTTGAGAGCAAAACAGAGAATGCGCCGTATCTACAGCGTATTGGAAAAACAGTTCCGCAATTACTACAAGAAAGCGGCTTTGAAGAAGGGGTCCACCGGTGAAAATCTTTTGCACCTGCTGGAAGGCCGCTTGGACAATGTGGTTTATCGCATGGGCTTTGCCGCGACCAGGGCGGAAGCCAGACAGTTGGTCAGCCATAAAGCGATTATGGTGAATGGCAGCATCAATCATATACCATCCAGCCAGGTCGTCCCCGGGGATGTCATATCTATCAGAGAGAAAGCCAGGAAGCAGCAGCGTATCATCGATGCCTTGACCGTTGCAGAGCAGTATGGAATGCCTTCGTGGGTCGAGGTCAACGTAAAAGAGATGACAGGGACATTCAAGTCCCTGCCGGAACGCGTCGATCTGGGCAGCGAAATCAACGAACAACTGGTAGTCGAGCTTTACTCCAAGTAAATAGATACACTCTGAGGAAACTAAATGCAGAATAGTATTTCTGAATTACTCAAGCCTCGTCTGGTAGAAGTAGTTAGCAAGTCGCCGAACCATTCAAGAATCGTTATTGAACCGCTGGAACGCGGCTTTGGGCATTCCCTGGGGAATGCCTTGAGAAGAGTACTGTTGTCTTCGATCCCGGGCTGCGCCGTTACCGATGTAGAGATCAAGGGCGTACAGCATGAATATACAACCATTGAAGGTGTGCAGGAAGATGTCATCGACATACTGCTCAACCTGAAAAAGCTGGCGATCGTTCTGCATGACCGTGATGATGTGCAGTTGCAGTTACTCAAGAATGAAGCGGGACCAGTCACAGCGGCGGATATAGAGCTCAGTCACGATGTCGAAATCATCAATCCTGAGTTGCATATCGCCAATCTGACCCAGGCTGGAGAACTGGACATGAAGATTCATGTCAAACGTGGAAGAGGCTATGAGCCGGCCAATTTGCGCAAGGAGCAGTCCGAGACGAGTATCGTCGGCGCCTTGCAGATCGATGCTTTGTACAGTCCGGTAGCAAAGGTGGCATACCAGGTGGAAAGCGCTCGCGTGGAACAGAGAACCAATCTGGACAAGCTGATTATCGATCTGGAAACCAATGGTACGGTCGATCCGGAACAGACCATCAAGTTGGCGGCAAC
>JAJRWJ010000365.1 GCA_024276805.1 Gammaproteobacteria bacterium | reverse complement strand
GTTGGTGTCGTAAGGTCCCAGATTGTCCTCCAGCACAGACGCCGGCGTGGCATCTTCGATTTCCAGCGGAAAGGAGATCATCCGATAAGCATTGGCTTCGACACCGTGCACCAGCGGTTGCGGTCGCTGCAGCCCCTGTTGGGCTTCGCCAACCACCTTCACTCTGGCGAAATAGCCGGTCGTGCTGCTTTCGGTCATGGCCGGCTTGCGAATCAGGGAGAGACCATCGCTGGCCCAGATGGCGTAACCCACTCCCCTGCTGGTGACGTATTTGGCTGGAATTTCGGCCGTAAACGTGGAATCATTCATCTGGGTCATGTCATCCGAAATCTTGAACCGGCTTCCCCCTTTCCAGTACTGCAAACGGACGCTCTCCACCCTGTTCTCATCGGTCACCACCGTGGTGATGGTGAACGGCTGCCCCTCTTCAATCACCAATCCGGCGCTGTTGTAATGAATTGTTGGCGGCGTACTGTCCAGATGAATGAGGAGAGAATCCTGCTGGCTCTCATTGCCGGCGCTGTCTTTCATGACCACATAAATCCAATACTCCCCATCCATTGCTTCAGCAACGACAAGGGCGACATCCACGGAGTCCTGCTTGTTGGCAAGCGAATCTCCGCTCAAAACTGCTTCGGATATATTCGGATTGAATACTTTGATTTCGGCGGGAAATAGTTCGTCGAAATAAGTTCTAAAGTAAATTCGGCCCGTTTTCTTTTGATTGAACCAATTGTCGGCGTAAAGCGCATCCAGCGCTCTTGTACTATCGATGACAGGTGGCGTGGCATCGTAACGCAGCAGAACAGAGGCATAATTCCGATAATCCACATTGCCCTTGCCATCGTCCAGCCAGATGTACAACATCTGGCCATATTCCTGCGTGGCCGTAACGACGAGCGGTTCTTCGGCGCTGGCAACGCCTGTAGTATCCCCCTTATATTGCGGGGGCTCGCCTAATTTGTAATACACATGTCCGATACCGCTGGGATCGACAGGATCCTCCCAGGTGATTTCAAATTGCGGTGTATTCTTCCACGGACTGGGGTTGCTGCCGCTTGCCAGCACGTTCGTTGGCGCCTCGGGTGCGGTTTTGTCGACAAAAGCCGTATCGATTAACGTGGATGTTTCGGCCTGGCCCAGGAATGGTTCGCGATTGCCAACATTGTCCCAGGCAGCGATCTCGAAAGAATACGTATGGCCGTGAACGCCGACGTAGGTGGCCGACAATCTCTTTTCCCGTTGCAGCCAGAAAAACCACTGTCCCTCATCAATGCGGATGCGAATATCATATTCACCGGAAAGCCCTGAGCCGTCGCCGTCGCTACCCTGATTTTCGCCGGCCCAGGAAACCGTGAATTCGCTGCTCAGGCTCACTTCCGGCGACACAGCGTTGGCATTCACCGGCGGCGTACTGTCGATGCAAAGTTGCAGGGTATCTTCCGCTGCATTGCCGGCACTGTCAGCAACAATACCTTTTATCCGGTAACAACCATCGGCAACATCGGCTAATGGCAACTGAAATTCGACAAACTTTAGCTCATCCCCCTCAATGTTCGTCCCGGCCAGTTCTCCCTGTAGTGCTCCGGTGAAAAGCCGCGCGCTGTCCGGGAATTGCTCCTCAAAATAAACCCGCACAACCGCTTGCGAAGCGGAATCCGGGTTGAGCCATTTGCCCATGAATTGCGCATTGGTGATGACCAGGCTGTCGATCCTCGGCGGCGTGGCATCGTAGCGCAGCAGCACGCTGTCGGCGCTGGTATAGTCGGCATTGCCTCTGCCATCCTGCAGCCAGAGGTACAGATAATTTTGACCTTCCTGTTCGGCGGAGATGTAGATCGGCGGTGTACCGCTGGCGCTGCCAGTGGTATCGGATTCGAATTCGGGTCGGGTGCCGATCTTGTAAAAGCAGCGCGCAATACCGCTGGGATCGGCAGGATTGTCCCAGTCGAGTTCGAACTCCGGCTCATTGCTCCAGGGGGAGGGATTGCTGCCATTGGCAGTAAGATTTTGCGGCGACTCCGGGGCGGTCACATCGGAAAAATTTTCCAGTACATAGGTGATGGTCTCCGGTGTGCCAGTAAAACTCTCTCTGTTTCGAACATTGTCGTAAGCAGCAGCTTCGAAAGCATAGAAATGCGAAGCCTCGCCCTCAAATGGCGCTTCCGTACCTTCAAAGCGCGTCATCCACGGTTCCCAGTCGCCATCATCAATGCGCACGCGAACGTCGTAAATGCCGGAAACGCCGGATCCGTCGCCATCGTCGGCATTGCCCCACCTGACCGTAAATTCACCAGGACCCGTTGTGTCGGGCGAAGTGGCGACCGTGCCTGACGGCGGGGTGCTGTCGAGGGCCAGAAAAGTGGAATCCGTCGTGCTTTGTCCGGCGCTGTCCATGACAGTGGCGCGCAGCGTAAATATCTTGTCCACCGAGTCGGGGAACACAAGTTGAAAAGCAGCCATGCCCGCTGAATCCATAGGCACAGTTTGCGCAGGAGAAAGTAACAGACTATCCGTATCAAGCTTTACCGCTCGCGGATGTGCTTCCTGATAATAGACTTTAAGTGTTGTGCCGCCGATAATGGCCGGATTAAACCAGTGCCCGGCATACATGGCTTCCGTCAGGACCAGGCTATCAATCTGCGGCACTGTCGCATCCCAGCGCAATAGAACAGAGGCATGATTGCGAAAATCAACGTTGTGCTGGCCGTCTTCCAGCCACAGATAGAGCATCTGACCATCTTCTTCCGTAGCCGTCACCACAATGGGCGGCACACCAGCAGCCGTGCCGGTTGTGTCATCCGGAGCTTGCGGCGGGCTGTTCAATTTGTAATAACTTTTGATGATTCCGCTGGGATCGGGCGGCGTTTCCCAGACAATCGGAAACTTTGGCCCGGCTTGCCAGGGGCTGGGATTGGCACCGGCAGCAAGGAGTTCTTCCGGTGCAGCAGGGGCTTCAAAATCCAGGATGGTCGTATCCACAAGCGTTTTGGTCTCGGCCACGCCGGTAAAAGCTTCGCGGTTGCCAAGTCGGTCATAGGCGGCAGCTTCAAAGGCGTACGTATGGCCATGCTCTGCTTTGAATTCCGCCGAGGTGCCGACATACTTTTGCAACCACATCTTCCAGCCCGCGCCATCCTGATTGACGCGCACATCCACTGTGTCGGATACACCCAC
>JAJRWJ010000364.1 GCA_024276805.1 Gammaproteobacteria bacterium | reverse complement strand
GGTGTCGAACACATAGTGCAGGGCGATGGTCAGTTCCACGGTGCCAAGGCCCGCGGAAAAATGACCGCCGGACTGGCTCACACAGTGGGTCAGAAATTCGCGCAGTTCCCGGGCCAGCGGCTGCAGCAGCTGTTTCTCCAGCTGGCGCAGATCGGCAGGGCTGTCGATCTGGCTGAGCAGGGGGTATCGATCAGTGAGTGTCATTGATTGCAGAGTCCTTGTTGTTTGCCGTGGACGGGAGCATGGCTTGATTCCCGAGGCCAGGTTTTTGAAAAAAATCAGGAAGAAGAATGTTTACAGATTGATGGTCGGCATTTGCCCGGACAATCAATGATCCCTCTCGATGATATACAGTGACAGGGCGCGCAGCAGATCCGCTTCACCGCCAAACACATTCAGGCTTTCCACGGCCTGTTCATGCAGCTCCCGGGCCTTTTGTCTGGCGCCTTCCAGGCCCAGCAGGGCCGGGTAGGTCGGCTTGTCGTTGTCCTGGTCCTTGCCCTGGGTTTTCCCCAGCGTGACGGTATCGCTTTCCTCGTCGAGGATGTCATCCTTGACCTGAAACGACAAGCCTATGCATTTCGCATAATGATCCAGTTTGCTGGCGATGTCAGGCTGCACTTCGGGGATTGCCAGAGTCGCCAGCTGGATGCTGGCGCGGATCAGTGCGCCGGTTTTATGAATATGCATGTTTTCCAGTTCCGGCAGGGTCAGCGCCTTGCCCACCGATTCCAGATCGATCGCCTGGCCTCCGACCATGCCCTGTGAGCCGCTGGCTCTGGCAAGCACGGTGATCATCTGCAGGCGCTTTGCAGCCGAGGTGGTAATACTTGGATCGTGGGCCAGAATCTGAAAAGCCAGAGCCTGCAGGGCATCGCCGGTGAGTATCGCGGTCGCTTCGTCATAGGCGACATGACAGGTTGCCTTGCCACGCCGCAAGTCATCGTCGTCCATTGCCGGAAGATCATCGTGAATCAGTGAGTAGACATGGATAAATTCCACTGCGCAGGCCGGTCCATCCAGTGCTTCGGGGGCGATGCCCAGTGTTTTCCCGGTACAGTAGGTGAGCATCGGACGCTTGCGCTTGCCACCGCCGAGAACGGTATAGCGCATCGCTTCATGGAGTTTTTGGGGAAGCTGTGCGGCAGGGGGCAGGCGGGCGTCCAGAGCCCTTTCGGCGCGATTCTGGCAGTCGCTGAGATAATTTTTCAAGGCGTTATTCATCGGTGAAGGGCTCCAAAGTCTGCTGACCGTTTTTTTCTAATAAAATCTGCACTTTCTGTTCTGCAGCCTGTAGGGATTTTTGGCAGCTGCGGGTCAATTTGATGCCGCGCTCGAAGGATTTCAACGCTTCCTCCAAGGTCAGATCGCCCTGTTCCAGCTGTTCCACCAGTTGTTCAAGTTCTTCCAGTGAGTTCTCGAATGATGTCGTACTTTTCCTGCTCGCCATGTCAATTGAAGTGTGTTTGATGTTACGATGAGTGATTTCCAGGCAACATTATATAGGAAAACAGACAAACAAGAATGAGCAGTTACGACGCAGCGGCGATTGAAGTTTTGAGTGGTCTGGATCCGGTCCGCAAACGGCCCGGGATGTACACCGATACCAGCCGGCCAAATCATCTGGTTCAGGAGGTGGTGGACAACAGTGTCGACGAAGCCATTGCCGGTTTTGCCAGCAGCATTGCCATTATCTTGTATAAGGATGGCGCCATACAGGTGAGCGACGATGGCCGGGGCATGCCGGTGGACATACATCCGCAACAGGGAGTGCCTGGCGTGGAAGTGATTTTGACCCGGCTGCATGCCGGTGGCAAGTTTTCCAATAAGAATTATCGCTTTTCCGGCGGCTTGCATGGTGTCGGGGTTTCCGTGGTCAACGCCCTGACCGAGAAACTGGAAATCGAAGTGAAACGCAATGGCAGGATCTACCGCATGGAATTTGCCGATGGGGAAAAGACCAGCGAATTGACCGAGACCGGCAAGGTCGGACGGCACAATACCGGCACCAGCATCAAGTTCTGGCCCAACGGCAAATATTTCGACTCCGGCAAGGTATCGCTGTCGAAGCTGATCCATGTGCTGCGCGCCAAGGCGGTTCTCTGTCCGGGGCTGACCATTACCCTGTCCGTGGAGCAAACTGGCGAGCAGTGGACCTGGTGTTATCAGAACGGCCTCAGGCAATATTTGCTGGACCGTCTTGGCGATGTCGATTTCTTCCCTGAAGAACCATTCATGGAGGCCATGACCGCCGAACATGAGGCGGTGGAATGGGCGATGGTCTGGAGCGTCGAATCCGTGGCCGAAAGCGTAGCGGAAAGTTATGTCAATCTGGTGCCGACCGCGCTGGGTGGAACCCATGTCAATGGCCTGCGCACCGGTCTGACCGAAGCCATCCGGGAATTTTGTGATTTTCGCAGCCTGCTGCCGCGTGGCGTCAAGGTGGCGCCGGAGGATGTCTGGGAAAGCTGTCATTTCATCCTGTCCCTGAAACTGGAAGATCCGCAGTTTTCAGGGCAGACCAAGGAGCGCCTGAGTTCCCGGGAATGCGTGGCATTCGTTTCCGGTGTGGCCAAGGATGCCTTCAGTCTGTGGCTGAACCAACATCCTGAAGAAGGTGAAAAAATTGCTGAAATCATTATTCAAAGCGCCCAGAAACGCCTGCGCAACAGTAAAAAGATCGTGCGCAAGAAAATCTCTTCGGGACCGGCCCTGCCTGGCAAACTGGCGGACTGTACGACCCAGGATATTACCCGCAGTGAATTGTTTCTGGTGGAGGGCGATTCGGCGGGGGGCTCGGCGAAACAGGCGAGAGACAGGGATTTTCAGGCCATCATGCCGCTGCGTGGCAAGATTTTGAATACCTGGGAAGTGGATCCCACGCAGGTCATGGCCTCGCAGGAGGTGCACGATATCGCCGTCGCCCTCGGCGTCGAGCCAGGTTCGGAAGATCTGAAAAACCTGCGCTACGGCAAGATTTGCATCCTCGCCGATGCCGATTCCGATGGCAATCACATTGCCACGCTGATCTGCGCCTTGTTTTACCGACACTTCAGACCGCTGGTCAGGGCAGGTCATGTATTCGTGGCCATGCCGCCACTGTATCGCATCGATGTCGGAAAAAAAATATTTTATGCCCTGGACGAAGCGGAACGACAGGGTGTGCTGGACCGCATCAAGGCGGAGAAGCTAAAAGGCAAGGTCAATGTGCAGAGATTCAAGGGCCTTGGAGAAATGAATCCCGGTCAGCTCCGGGAGACCACGATGAATCCGGATACCCGCCGTCTGGTGCAGATGACCATTGCTGAAGGTGATCAGACCAGCAGTCGGCTGGATTTGCTGCTGGCAAAAAAACGCGCCCCGGATCGCAAGGCCTGGCTGGAGGAGAAAGGCAATCTGGCGGAGCTTTGAGAAGCTCTCTGGACGATTGATTTCAACCAGACAGCCACTGCTGCATGTCAGTGTGGTGATGGCTGCTTCTGTCATACCTCACGGGGCCGGCTACTGTTCGATGCTTTCGATGAAGGCATCGGCTTCATTGATGGATTTTTCCATCGCCGCCACCAGTACGGAAACATCCGATTCGACGGTTTTCAACTCGCCCTGCAGGGAGGAGATGGCCTGGGCATTGAGGTTGTGTTTCAAATACAGGACCTGGTCCTTGAATACCGCCAGAACCGGTGCAATTTTTGCGTAGGCGCGATTCATTGCCTCGATCAACCGTGCATACTGGCGACGGGTCCTGGCCAGTTTGCGCGCGCTGCTGGCCTTCAGGGATACGCTGCTGTATTGCGTGATCTCTTCCTGCCATTCCTCGAACAGGGCTTCCGAGACGTCTTCGATATCGTCGATGCGTGTTCTGACTTGCTGGGCTTTGTCGACGCTCGCTTCATATTCACTGTTCAGACGATTGTAGATTTCCTCGAGGTCGCCGCCCTGATAATGGGTCAGTTCGGTAAACCGGGCCAGGGCGGACTTGAATTGTTGCTTGGTTTCCTGTTGTGTGTCACGGGCCTTTTTCACCCGATAGACCATGATTTCCCGTTTCGGGATGCCTATTTTCTCCAGGCTGCTGTAGTAGAGGCTGGAGCAGGCGGTGACTGCCAGTGCAGTCAGCAGCATGGTGAAGATACGAGAAAAAAGTGGCATAAAGTGACTCCCGTGCTGTTTTATTCGGTCATTATAATGAAAATACATGCCTTTGGATAATAAGTTATAATTGACAGTTTTTTGTAGTAAATGCAGTATGTCAGAACAATTATCCGAATTGCAGCGGCGGCGGACCTTCGCCATCATTTCCCATCCCGATGCCTGGAAAACGACACTGACCGAAAAGCTGTTGCTGTTCGGCGGCGCCATTCAGCTGGCAGGCTCGGTGAAAGGGCGCAAGGCGGCCCGGCATGCCACCTCCGACTGGATGGAAATGGAAAAGCAGCGTGGCATTTCGGTCACTACCTCCGTGATGCAGTTCGAGCACCATGACTGCATCATCAATCTGCTCGATACTCCGGGACATGAGGATTTTTCCGAAGATACCTACCGTACCCTGACAGCCGTGGATTCGGCGCTGATGGTGATCGACGTCGCCAAGGGTGTAGAGGCCAGGACCATCAAGCTGATGGATGTCTGCCGAATGCGCGATACGCCGATTCTGACATTCATCAACAAACTGGACCGGGAAGGCCGGGATCCCATCGAACTGCTGGATGAAGTGGAGGCGGTGCTGAAAATTGCCTGCGCGCCGATGACCTGGCCGATTGGCATGGGCAAGCGCTTCAAGGGCGTCTACCATCTCTATCGCGATGCCGTGCAGTTGTTCAGCCCCCATCATGGCGGTAAAATTGCCGAAAGCGATATCATCGAGGGTCTGTACCATGAACGCCTGGATGAACTGCTGGAAGACCAGGCGGATGAATTGCGCGAGGAGATCGAACTGGTCAAGGGCGCCAGTCATAGCTTCGATCATGCGCAATATCTTGCCGGCCGGCAGACGCCGGTGTTTTTCGGTTCGGCAATCAACAATTTTGGCGTTCAGGAACTGCTGGATGCTTTTGCGCAGTATGCCCCCGCACCCAAGCCCCGCGAGTCGGAGCAGCGCCTGGTGAATCCCGAAGAGCAGAAATTCTCCGGTTTCGTTTTCAAGGTGCAGGCCAATATGGATCCCGCGCATCGTGACCGCATCGCGTTTCTGCGTATCTGTTCGGGCAAGTTCGACAGAGGCATGAAAATGCATCATGTCCGTATCGGTAAAAATATTCAGGTCGGCAATGCCATTACCTTTCAGGCGGACAGCCGGAAAAATGTCGCCACTGCCTATCCTGGTGATATCATCGGTTTGCATAACCATGGCACGATTCAGGTCGGCGATACCTTTACCCAGGGAGAAAAGCTGAAATTTGCCGGTATCCCTTATTTTGCTCCGGAACTGTTCAGGCGCGTGGTATTGAAGGATCCGCTCAGAGCCAAGTCGCTGCACAAAGGGCTGTTGCAATTGACCGAGGAAGGTGCAACACAGTTATTCAAGCCGCTGAAAAACAATGATCTCATTCTGGGGGCCGTGGGGGTCTTGCAGTTCGATGTGACAGCCTTTCGCCTGCGTGATGAATACAATGTCGAATGCGTATACGATAACGTCGCCATCACCACCGCGCGCTGGGTGACTTCAGACAAGCCGGAAAAACTGGCCGAGTTCAAGAACAAGGCCTTTGCCAATCTTGCCGAGGACGGCGGCGGCTATCTGGTCTATCTGGCCAACAGCCGGGTCAATCTGCAATTGACCGAAGAGCGCTGGCCGGAAATCCGCTTCAGCGCCACCAGGGAGCTGTAGCCGCTTGCTGGATCTGCAGCGCCGAATCGGATTCCGTTGCGGTGCTGCTGCAGGGGGGTAGCGCAGAAGCCTGATGCGCCAGGATAAAAAATGTTAAGGCGTTTTTAAGGTTGGATTTATTACACTTCCCGGGAATTTGACGAGTATTCCTCATTTCAGGTCTTTGTATTGCAGCAATGTATTTGGTATTGAATCGTGTTAAGGAAGGTGGCATGAATAAAGGTAATGTTCGATTTCCAGGTTACGGGCAACGAAACTTCAGGCCAATCGGGGCCTTGCTACTGTGCTCAGCGTTGCTTTTTTCGCCAGGATCCGGGTTGCTTCGTGCCGGGGAAACTGTTGCCGTTGCTGAATGGCGTAACGCCAGGCACAAGTTGGTCGTAACAGGAATCGGCGCCCAGGGTGCTACGGTGGTGGTGCGCAACGCATACGCCGATCAGCAATGGATTGCCAGGGCGACGGACCGGAATGGCTGGTCGATCCAGGTTGCCAAGCCAAATCCGGTTCCTTGTGCGCTGACGATCGATAATGAAAAAACAGTGATATTTGTACAAAACACGCCGAATTACTGTGGGCCGAAGCCGCCACAGGCCAGTGATCCGGAAACCGGGACGAAGCTTGCCAGTGGCATGTATTGATTGGCTGTAACAGCTTTTTATTCCCCTGCTTTCGATACTGCCGGCACATCCTTAGTGCCGGATTGGTTCCCGTCATATATGGACGGGAACTAGTTAGAGTCTATAAACACCCATCCATGGGATGTTTATAGAAATAAAACAGCAAATGCGATTTGCTGTTTTCTTCATAATCAATGGCTTGTGGCCATTGATTATGCCGGCACTTCCCTGTGCCGGATCAGTTCCCGTCATTTATAGACGGGAACTAACTGATTGGTGAGATTAGCAGAACCAAAAAAACCTGTACTAAGGTACAATATCCATCTTTTCAATAATCCTGTAGATTGTTTAAGGGGAATTGTGCAATGAACAGCTTTCGATCATCAGAAAAAGCTCATCCGGGGTCATT
>JAJRWJ010000033.1 GCA_024276805.1 Gammaproteobacteria bacterium | reverse complement strand
TTCTCGGCATCGCGAAAAAACTGTCTGAATCCGGAGAAATATCCTTAGGTGGTGGTGGTGATGAACTCGTCTGATAAAAACAGCTTTACCGATGCCGAATTGCAGGCATTGAGTTTGTGGGATGCACCCGAGGTTTCCGACGGTGATGCGGATGGAAGGTCGGAGAGCATTGTGCTGGATGAAAATCTTGGTCCGGTGCTGACTGTCGATGAAATCGAGGCCATGCAGAATCAGGCGTATACCGAGGCCTTTGCGCGGGGCGAGGAAGAAGGACGAAAATCCGGTTACCAGCAAGGTTATGAGGAAGGCTCGCAACAGGGCTACGAGGAAAACCGGCAGCTCCTGCAAAGCCAGGCAGAGCAACTGCTGAACATCATGGAATCCCTGCACGAGCCTTTGGCACGCCTCGATGAAGAAGTGGAACGGGAACTGGTGGCGCTGGCCATGGCAGTGGCCGCACAGTTGGTACGCCGGGAATTGAAGTCGGATCCGGGGCAGGTGATTGCCGCAGTGCGGGAGGCAGTGGCCATCCTGCCTCTGTCCGCGCAGAAAATCACCCTGCATTTGCATCCCGAAGATGCGGATCTGGTGCGCTCAGCGCTGGCGTTGGATGAAGTTTCACCGCCCTGGCAGATCATCGAGGAACCCCTGATTACCCGGGGGGGCTGCAAGGTCGATAGCGAACTTTCCCATATCGATGCCACGGTGGAAAACAGACTGGCCGCGGTGGTCGCCAATGTCCTGGGTGGCGAACGGCAAGAGGACCAGCAGTGACGCCTCCTGCCGCCCAACGCGCTGGCATCTGGCTGGACAGGCTCAGACCCTATCGGGAAAGACTGGTTGATACACCGGAACTGATCGTGGAGGGAAAACTGTCCAGAATGGTCGGCTTGACTCTGGAAGCGGTTGGTTGTCGTGCCGCCATTGGCACCCGCTGCCAGGTGGAAAACAAGAATGGCAGCATCATCGAGGCGGAAGTGGTGGGCTTCGCCGGGGAGCGGGTCTATCTGATGCCAACCGGCGAGATTCACGGACTGGAACCGGACTGCCGGGTGATCCCGCTGGGCCGGAACAGTCTGGCGAGAGTGGGTTTTGGCCTGCTCGGCAGGGTCGTCGACGGCGCCGGCAGAGCCCTTGACGGCAAAGGACCCATTGCCGCCGACGGCAAGGTTTCCCTGACCGGCGTGCCGATCAACCCGTTGACCCGCAAGCCCATCAGGGAAACCCTGGACGTGGGCATTCGGGCGATCAATGCGCTGCTGTCGGTTGGTCAGGGACAACGCATGGGCTTGTTTGCCGGCACCGGTGTCGGCAAGAGCGTATTGCTGGGAATGATGACCAAATACACCACTGCCGACGTGGTGGTGGTTGGACTGATCGGTGAACGGGGCAGGGAAGTCAATGAGTTCGTGCAAAAGATTCTCGGTGAGGAAGGCATGCAGCGGGCCGTGGTGGTGGCGACGCCGGCCGACTATCCGCCGCTGATGCGGGTGCATGGCGCGCTGCTGGCGACCAGTATTGCCGAATATTTTCGCAACCAGGGCATGAATGTGCTGCTGCTGATGGATTCCCTGACCCGCTTTGCCCAGGCGCATCGGGAAATAGCCCTGGCCATCAACGAACCTCCCGCCACCAAGGGCTATCCGCCTTCGGTATTTGCCAAATTGCCGCACCTGGTGGAGCGGGCCGGTAATGCCGATGAAGGCGGCGGTTCCATTACCGCATTCTATACCGTGCTGACCGAAGGGGACGATCACAACGATCCCATCGCCGATTCGGCCCGCGGAGTACTGGATGGACATATCGTGCTGTCCCGTGCGCTTGCGGAATCCGGTCATTTTCCGGCCATCGATATCGAGGCATCGGTCAGCCGGGTGATGCCGGATATTGCGGACACCGGGCATTTGCAACAGGCGCGTGAACTGCGCCGTTTATATTCGCTATATCAGCAAAACCGGGATCTGATCAGCGTCGGCGCCTATCAGCCCGGCAGTGATCCACGCATCGATCAGGCCATCGCCAGGAATCCCGCAATCCGTGATTTTTTACAACAGGACATGCATGAGCCGGTATCGCAGGAGCAAAGTCTGAGCGAACTTGGGGCATTGCTGGAAGCACAATGATACAGATGCAGCGAAATGGCACGGGTTCTTGCATTACCATCTGGTCTGCCAGACATAGTAGCGGATATCTGTTTGTCAAATCATTCAGTGCGGGTGGCGCACTGTGCACCATTGCCGGCATAAAAGAGCAAAATCATGCTGCCTGGCATTGCGTACTCTGTGAAGATGCTGCTTGCAAATGTGACAAAACTGAATTGGCAAGCCTTGCAAACGAATAACCAGACAGGAGACAGGCAGATGATTTGCTTGAAACATGACAATTGCCGCTGTGTGGCAAGAATCCGATATCATGTCGCGGCTGTCTGCAGACAGCGTTCCTTGCCGGCATGAGCAGCGTAAAGAAGGCACAGCGCCTGCAAGTGATCGTCGATCTTCGGCAGGAGCAGGAAAACAAGGCGTTGCAGGCTCTTGGGGATTGCCAGAGCAAACATCTGGAGATGCAGGCCCAGCTGGATAATTTGCGCAACTACCGTCAGGAATATCAGCAACAGTATCAACAGCTGGCCAGGTCCGGAGTGAATGTACGGAAGCTGCTGGATTTCCAGGCGTTCCTGGAAAAACTCGATCAGGCTGTAGAGGCGCAGCTGCAGCAGTTGCAGGTTGCCGTGGATGAACTGCAGGAGAAGCGCCAGAAATGGCAGGCGGCGCATCGTCAGACACTGAGTATGCACAAGGTCCATGAGGCGGCAATACTGGAGGAACAACAGCTTGTGCGGCAGCGCGAACAGCGGGAAATGGACGAGCATGCCCAGCGTGGCGGAAAAAACGATGGCATGGAAAATGCTTGAAATAGAAAAAAGCATACTGGAGAAACGATCATGAATAGTCAGGGGTTGGGCATGTTTTCAATGCTGTCGGGTGGTCAGGGAAGCAGTGATGCGGCGCCATCGATACCAGCAATTTTTGCCGGTAAGAATGAACTGCAGGGTTTTAGCGATGCTTTACAAGGGCAGATTGCGCTGCTGCAGCAGCAGGCCGATCTGGCGCAATTGCTGCCGGATGGCGCCATTCCAGCTGATGACGGTAATCTGCAAAGTCTGCTGGGGGCCTTCAGGCAAATGCAGGATGGGCAGGATTTTGCCGCTCTGATGGGAGATGGTTTGCCGTCCGTAAAAAAAATGACCCAGGATATCGATCTGGAAAAAACCCTGCAGGCTTTGCGTGATGTGCTGCAGTATGCCGCCTCGGCGGCTGTGCAAACCAGCAATCCTGATGCAAAGCGTTCGGTACAACTGGACGCTCCTGATCTGGAAAAACTGCAGGAAGATTTGACCAAGCTCGATCAGCAACTCGCTGCGGTCATGGCGCCGATAGTGACTGAAGGTGCAGAGGCTGCTCAAAAGACCGTTGCTGCTGTTCTGACAAACAGGGTGATTCCGGAAAATACAGAGAAAACCCTGCTGCAGCAGGGAAATTTGTTGCAGCAGACAGTGAAAAGTCTGCAGGAACGATCGGTTTTGCCGCAGCAGTCGGCCATTTCATCACAGCCATTGCCAAGCGACGCAGTCATCAATGACAACCAGGAGGTCAATGCAGCCGTACTGACGAGCGGGGAACAACTGGAAAAGGATACCCCGGCGTTTGTCGAAGAGCCGGCTGAACAGGGCAGACGCCTGGCGACGGTGCTTCCGGATGAGCGCATGGAGCTGTCGGCGGCAGGTAAAATTCTGGATATCGCCCGTCCCGACAGGCAGCCGGCAAATAATATCGGAACCGAAGTGCCGGAAATGACCAGGCAGATCACTCATCCACGCTGGCAGCAAGACTTCGCCGAACGGATCGTATGGATGCAGGGAAAATCGATGTCGGCAGCCGAAATACGCCTGAATCCACAACATATGGGGCCGGTTTCGGTACGCATCGACGTCAATCAGGATCAACAGACGGCAATCACTTTTACCGCTTCCAATGCCGCGGTCCGTGAGGCGATCGATGCCGCCATGCCGCGCCTGCGGGAGATGCTCAATGCACAACAGTTGCATCTGGTACAGGCCGATGTAACCCAGCACTCCTTTTCCGGACAAGGGCAGGGGCAGGATTTCGCGCAGGCACGCCAGGAGCAGCATGCTGCGGATAATCCGGGGAGCGGCCATGACGGTACTGACGGCGACAAGGCAACAGGCTTGAATGAAGAAATCGAAATGAGCCGCGTGATTGCCGGACAGGGCCTGTTGAATGTGCGGGTATGAAAGCTTGAAAGGATGAGGAAAAGGGGGTCTCAAAAAGGGGTCAGAGCCCTTAAATGCTTTCATTTAAGGGCTCTGACCCTGAGATATCCCGGCTCTGACCCTGAGATATCCCCACAAAATGATAAACAGCATACGTCAACATAATACAGTTTCCATATAGGGTTTTATCTCTTTTACTGCGTCTATTATCTCCTTCTCAGATAAACTGAATTGACTCAACGAGATTAATAGACGGGCAAGGAAGATGGCTGAATAGGGTTCAGTCTTGCTGGAAGAATTCACCCTGACATGCTGAGCCATTTCGGTTTTACGCCCTGCGGTACCAATGCACCATAG
>JAJRWJ010000363.1 GCA_024276805.1 Gammaproteobacteria bacterium | reverse complement strand
TCTGGTTTACCGGCAGGGAAAAAAATCCGTCGGCAAGTGGGTGATCGGATTGCGCTGGCTGGGTTTTGCCGCGACGGTGATTTCCGGCTGTGCGTTGTTATATTTGCACCTGATACGAGTCTGGATCGATTTGCCCGGTACTGCGGGGGGGATTCTTGGCCAGGAAAGCGGTGATGCCCTGCTGGTCGTTTTAGGCGATTCCGGCGCGACGCTGCTGTTGCTGGCGGTGTTTCTGGCGGGAGTGACCCTGTTTACCGGTTTGTCCTGGTTGGCTGTCATGGACAGGGTCGGAAAATATACGCTGCTGTTTTGCCGCTATGTCTATGAAAGCGTACTGGCCATGCGGGCGAATCGGGCAGAGAAAAGAATCAACAAGCCCGCAGCCGTGGCCAAGCCGCCCAGGCAAAAGAAAAAAGCCCGGGTGAAAATCGCGCCGACCCTGAGCAAGGTCGAGAGCAGCGACCGGGAAGCCAGGGAACAGCAAGTGGATATCTTCGATGCCTGTGAAGGCGCATTGCCTTCGCTGTCGTTGCTGGACGAAAATCATAGCGAAGTGCAGAGTTACAGCAAGGCGGAGCTGCAGGAATTGTCGCGCCTGGTCGAGGATGTGCTGCAGGATTTCGGGGTCGTGGTCGAGGTTGTTGCGGTGCATCCGGGACCCGTGATCACCCGCTTCGAACTGCAGCTGGCGCCGGGCATCAAGGTCAGCCGCGTCTCCGGTCTGGCCAAGGATCTGGCGCGGGCCATGTCGGTCAACAGCGTGCGCGTCGTGGAAGTGATTCCGGGGAAATCGGTGATCGGTCTGGAGATACCCAACCAGGAGCGGGAACTGGTGACGCTGCGGGAAGTTCTGGCCTCCAGGCAATATGAAAAATCCAAATCGCCGATTACACTGGTGATGGGCAAGGACATCGCGGGTCTGCCGGTGGTCGCCGATCTGGCCAAGATGCCCCATGTGCTGGTTGCGGGGACCACCGGCTCGGGAAAATCCGTGGCCATCAACACCATGATTCTCAGCATACTCTATAAATCCACGCCTGAACAGGTGCGCATGATCATGGTGGATCCGAAGATGCTGGAACTGTCGGTCTACGAAGGCATTCCGCATTTGTTGACGCCGGTGGTTACCGATATGAAGGAGGCGGCCAATGCGCTGCGCTGGAGCGTCGCGGAAATGGAGCGGCGCTACAAGCTGATGTCCAAGATGGGGGTGCGCAATCTCAAGGGCTTCAATCATCTGATCAAGGAGGCGGAAGCTCGCGGGGAAACCATCCGTGATCCGATGTTCGTTCTGGACAGGCCGCTGCAGGAAGGCGAGGAATTTCCGGTGCTGGGTACACTGCCCAGCATCGTCATCGTCATCGACGAACTGGCCGACATGATGATGATCGTCGGCAAGAAGGTCGAGGAGTTGATCGCCAGGCTGGCGCAAAAGGCCAGGGCAGCCGGCATTCACCTGATTCTGGCGACACAGCGGCCATCGGTCGACGTGCTGACCGGATTGATCAAGGCTAATGTGCCGACGCGCATCGCCTTTCAGGTTTCCTCGCGGATCGATTCCCGGACCATCCTCGATCAGGGCGGCGCGGAAACGCTGCTGGGCAATGGTGACATGCTGTTTCTGCCGTCGGGAACCAGCATTCCCATTCGTGCCCATGGCGCGTTCGTCGACGACCATGAAGTACACAGGGTGGTGGAATATTTGAAACAGACCGCGCCGGCTGATTATCTCGAGGAAATCACTCAGGAAAGGGCTGATGCCGGGGATGGCTTCAGCGGCAATGGCGGCGATGAGGGAGAGGCGGATGCCCTGTACGATGAAGCGGTGATGTTCGTTACCGAAACCAGGAAGGCGTCCATTTCCAGCGTGCAAAGAAAGTTTCGCATCGGCTACAATCGCGCCGCGCGGCTCATCGAAGAGATGCAGTCGGCGGGAGTTGTCAGCAGTCCGGAAGGGAACGGCTCCAGAGAGGTGCTGGCGCCGGCTCCGCCCAAGGATTGACGAGCACCGACTGATGGAGAGGATATGACTATTGCAATAACCGGTCTCGGTATTTTCCTGGTATCAGTGGTGGGCGCCTGGTTGCTGGTCAGGCGCAACGCAGAAGTCAAGGCCAGTCAGACCACAGTGATCGTCTTCGGGCTGTATTTCTGGGTGCTGGCGTTCCTGCAACTGCTGATTCTGGCACTGGGCTATTGGCTGTTTGGAAGGTAAGGTTCTGCTTTATCAGATTATTCAATGTGCGCGCTGCGTACTTTACAATGTTGATTCTTGCAAATGTGACGAAGCAGAATCAGGCGCGCCCATTGTTGTTCCGCAATTGCTCAGAGCGGCTTGTATAGAAAAATATATAATGCCACAGCCAGGAAAAAAGCCAGATATCCGATGAACAGGAATTTTGCAGTGAATATTACCGTATCATTGGTGTCGTTATCCGAGACATAAAGCTTGTAGGCAATCAGATTTGCCAGTGAACCAAACAAGCTGCCAAAACCGCCGGTATTCACCCCCCACAGGAGTGCTTCCCAGTTTGTTGTGAACTTTGCGAACAGCAGGGTTGCCGGAACATTGCTCATGATCTGGCTGGCCAGGGCAGAAACCAGAAACACATGTCCCGCGTGTTTCAACTCGGTTGCCAGCAGGATGTTCATATTTTCTGCAAGACCGAAAAAGAAAAGGAAACTGAACAGCAGCGCATAATCGACATGAAGAGCCTTGCGGTCAAACAGCAGTGCATAAATGATGACGATGAAACTGGCTGTAACTGGTAATACATGCAGGATGGCCAACAGTACGACGATGAGCAGAAAGCCATAGACATAGGCAGATTTCTTTGTTTCAGGATTGGCTTTTGTATTTTTTAACTTGCGTTTGCTTTCAATGAAAAACGACGCCATGCACAGAATGATCAGGAACAGTAATGAAAACGGTGCGATGGCCATGAAAAATTCTCCGGGTGATACACCATAAAACCAGTAGATATATAGGTTTTGCGGGTTTCCAAAGGGGGTCAATGCCGATCCTGCGTTGGCAGCCAGCGCCTCGAGGATAACAAGAATATCTTTACGATCGATATTGACTGCCAAAGTGAGCGGAACGATGACAACCAAGGCGGCATCATTGGTTACCAGCATCGACAGGAAAAATGTCGTAGTCACCAGTTTGAATGGCAAGGCATTTCCTTTTTCAATGCCTTGGGAAATCCTGCCTATAAGGCCGCTGTGTCGAAGCCCGTTGATGGTAACAAACAGCACAAAGAGAATATACAGCACCTGCATTTCCTGAATTGAATAGCTGGGGAAATGCTTGATATAGACCGAGGTCAGCACAAGGCCAACCGCAGAGGCAATGAGGAGCCATTCTTTCAGAATAAAGTCAATCAAAGCGTCAGGAATTTTCAAGCAGGCTGCAAATTTCTGTTGTGGTGGCAGTTAATGCCGGGCCGGCGGTGCAGGCCGGTCAAACAAAAAGAGTGGGTGGACAGTTCTTACTCTCCAACCTGATCCTTGTCTGCCGCTTCTTTCCGCTGTGCTGAAGGAACCGGCATTCATCCAGGGGTATTGGTGGGTGTCATGATACCCAATTGACAGTGGCGGAGCGTTTGTACAGGGAAAGCATTGCAATGAAGTCTGCTTCAGAGCCCCGCCTCAGCGATGCAGCAGATACTGGTGCAGCAGTTTCAGCATGTCGTTCATGCCCTGTTCCAGGTTGCGTTCGATTTCCGCCATGGTGATGATGTTCTCCGACTTGCCGGCCGCCCAGTTGGCGATCACGGCACAGGCGGCGTAGTCCAGTTCCAGTTCCCGCGCCAGAGCGGCTTCCGGCATGCCAGTCATGCCCACCAGATCACAACCGTCGCGCTGCATGCGCTGTATTTCAGCGATGCTTTCCAACCGGGGTCCCTGGGTGCAACCATAGACGCCCTGGTCGCAGACCGGGATGCCGGCTTTAGTGGCGGCCTCGAGCAATTGCCGTCGCAGCGGTTCATGATAGGGGTGGCTGAAGTCGATGTGGGTGACCTGGTCGAGCTCATCGGCAAAGAAAGTGTGTTCGCGGCCATAGCTGTAATCGATGAGTTGCGTGGGGATGACGATGCGGCCGGGCGACATCTCGTGCGTAATTCCCCCGACTGCGGCGGCGGCGATGACGGTGGTCGCTCCCAGTTCCTTCAGTCCCCAGAGATTCGCCCGGTAGTTGATGCGGTGGGGTGGGATGCTGTGCGGGTTGCCGTGGCGGGCCAGGAATATCACATCTGTGCCGGCGCTCCGGCCAAGGACATAGTCTGCCGATGGGTTGCCGTAGGGCGTGGTCAATTGTTTTCTTCCGGTGATCTCCAGGCCGTCGATTTTGCTCAGGCCGGTACCACCGATGATCGCTGTTGTGCTCATGTCATTCCTTGCAGATGTAGATGCCGGGCGCATTGCGCAGATAACCCTTGTAGTCCAGCCCATAGCCGAAAATATAGCGGTTTTCCGTCTGCAGGCCGACGAAGTCAGCTTGTATCGGTTTGTTCTGATCCAGCTGCTTGTCCACCAGTACGGCGCTGTAGATCGAAGCCGCCCCCTGGGCCTGGCAATATTGATAGATAGCCTCCATGGTCAACCCCTCATCGAGGATGTCGTCGACGATCAGAATGGTTCTGTCCTGCATGGGCGTGCCAGGCTTCAGCAGCCATTCGATAGCACCGCCGTGGGTTTGATTCTGGTAGCGGCTGACATGGATGGCGTCCAGGACCAGGGGGAAGTGCAATTGCGTCAGCAGCTTGCCGGCCGTGACGATGCCGCCGTTGAGGACGGTCAGCAGGATCGGATTGCGGTCGGAGAGCAGCAGGTTGATTTTTTCCGCCATTCTTTCAATGGCGGTTTCGACCTCATGCTGCTGGTAAAGCTGTTCAGCGGTTGCCTCGATTTGCCTGACTTCAGCAAGTAAATTCATCTAATTTTCCTCTGTTAACTGACTGACAAGTTTCACTGTCCGCCGCCATTTGGGGGAGTCGAGTAATTGTCTGCGGGATAATTGCCGTTTACCCAGCATGACTCTCAATCGGCGTTCCCTGACGGGATTCGCCTCGATGGCCAGCGCATCGAGAACCTCTGCCGCGGCATCGGGATTGTTGCACACCAGCAGCATGTCGCAGCCGGCCTGCCCGGCGAGTGTGGCGCGCTGCACGAAGTCACCGGCCTGTGCCGCTCCCGCCATGCTCAGGTCGTCACTGAATATTGCGCCATCGAAGCCCATTTCCAGTCGGAGAATATGTTGTATCCAGATTCTGGAAAATCCGGCGGGCTGGCTGTCGACGGCAGGATAGACGACATGCGCAGGCATGATTGCTTCCAGTCCTTCATCGATCAGCTGTTGAAAGGGCAGCAGGTCTTTGTTGCGCAGTGTTGCCAGGTCGCG
>JAJRWJ010000362.1 GCA_024276805.1 Gammaproteobacteria bacterium | reverse complement strand
GATCCGCCAGGCCGGTGCAGCCATTTTGTAAAAAGTCATGACCGGTCGCTCCAGCTCCGTGGTATTGTCGTCTGCATAATGGATCATTTTCCTGGCAACCAGCTTGTTATCAGGCCTGCCCTGCAGATTCATCTCGATTTTCGTATACCCGGTACTGAAATAATCGGCACTGTGTGGAGGCACCGCCTCGTGCTGCTCCTCGGGTCTGGATCTTTCCGCCAGCCACCAGGTGAAAGCGGCGAGCAGCAGTAACAGCAGATAACCCGTAATTTGTCGCGGCATAGTCTACAGACTGGATTGAATCGCAGCCTCCAGATTACCCTGGGCCTGCATGATGAAATCACATACTTCCCTTACCGCGCCCAGCCCCCCCGGCAGTGAAGTACACCAGTGGGCATATTTCTTGACCGCGAGATTGGCATCATCGACCGCTATTGCCAGACCGACCCGACGCATAATGGGCAAATCCGGCAGATCATCACCGACATGCGCCGCCTGCTCTGGCGTGATCGCCAGAATCTGCAGTATTTCCTGCAATGCCAGCAGTTTGTCTTCCTGCCCCTGATATACATATTCGATACCCAGGCTTTGCATACGCAGCAGCACCGCCCGGGAACTCCGTCCGGAAATGACCGCCACCTCGACACCACTCTGGCGCAACAGTTTGATCCCGTGGCCATCCCGGGCATGAAAGGATTTGTATTCTCTGCCCTGGTCGTCAAAAAACAGTCTGCCATCAGTCAACACACCATCGACATCCAGTATCAGCAATTTTATTTTTCGCGCCCTTTCGGAAATATCGAGCATATTATTTCTACTTTTTTGTCACATTGAACATAATTTAAGCTGCCTGGATTCGGATATCCGTTTGGGAGCTTGACGGCAACATCCCTGCTGCCGACATCCCCGGATCGGACACCCGAACCCCGGCTTTACATAATCTGACCAGGTAAAATCATTCACCCTGCCCCTGCAGTCGAACCCTGCGCCTTACCGGTCAATTCTCTATAGCCTGGCACATGCCCCATTCCTGAACGCCGATCAAACAAACCCCGCCTGAATCAGATCATGCATATTCAAGGCCCCTTGAAGGCATTGCTTCTCGTCGACCACCAGCAAGGCATTGATTTTTTCCTGCTGCATGATCTGCATCGCTTCGGCCGCCAGTATCTGCCCGGATATCGTGGTACAGTTTTCAGTCATCACCGCGGCGATGGCGGTATGATGAACATCCAGGTTTTTCTCCAGCATCCTGCGTAAATCACCATCGGTAAAAATGCCAGCCACCCTGCCCCTGTCGTCGACGATCGCAGTCATGCCCAGCTTCTTTTCCGTCATTTCCAGCAAGGCATCGCTGATCAACGCCGTTTCGGCTACCGCGGGAATCGCGGACCCCGAATGCATAATATCCCGGACCAGCAGCAGCAGGCGTCTGCCCAGACTGCCTCCGGGGTGAGACAGGGCAAAATCACTGCGCGTGAATCCCCGCGATTCCAGCAACGAGACCGCCAGCGCATCACCCATGACCAGGGTCACCGTGGTACTGGAGGTTGGCGCCAGACCCAGTGGGCAGGCCTCCTGTTCGACGTGGACATCCAGGTGAACCGACGCGAATCTGGCCAGTGTCGACGTGGCGTTGCCGGTCATGGCGATCAGCGGCACCGCCAGACGTTTGATCAGCGGCAATATGGTGACAATTTCGCTGGTTTCACCGGAATTGGACAACGCCAGGACCACATCCTGTGTGGTGATCATGCCCAGATCACCATGACTGGCCTCCCCCGGATGGACAAAAAATGCCGGTGTCCCGGTACTGGCCAGGGTCGCCGCTATCTTGCCACCAATATGTCCGGATTTACCCATACCGATGACAATAACCCGGCCCTTGCAGTCGAGCATGAATTTACAGGCTGTGACAAAGTCGGCATTGATTCGTTCACCGAGACTGGCAACCGCCTGCATTTCCATGTTGACCACCTGGCGCCCCAGATCCAGCAATTTTTGTTCATTCATCGCGCCGCCTATGCAAATTCCAGGGCCTTCTGGTATACAAACCATTGATAGCCAATGTAAGCCAGCAACAATGCCCCGCCCTCCAGACGGCATATTTTCCCCTGGTTCATTCTCCCATAGGCGAGAATGAACAACACACCAGTGAATGCCAGCATAACCGGAAAATCCCTATCCACGACACTATCCAGAACACCCCCCGGAGCAATCAGTCCGGGCAGTGGAAAGACCGCCAGCAGGTTGTACATATTGGAACCGATGATGTTGCCAATCGCCAAATCGTCTTCCTTCTTCAAAACACTGGACAGCGTTGCGGCCAATTCCGGGAGACTGGTGCCCAGTGCGACTATGGTCAGACCGATCACCAGATCACTGATGCCAAAGTGATTGGCGATATTCACCGCCGACCAGACCAACAGCCTGGAGCTGAGCAGCAAGCCAATCAGACCGATGGAGAAATACAGCCAGGCCTGGAGTTTGGGCAGGATTTCCGGCAGGTCACTGGCAAGCTCCCGGCTATAGGGGTCCCTGCGTTTTTCCAGGGTTGCGGTATGGATCAGCCAGAACAGAAAAATCAGCAGTCCGGCCAACATGGCGAGCGCATCGGCAACACCCAGGTAATAATTGTCTGCCACCAGCAAATAACAGGCAATACAGGTCGCCATCAGGATCGGCAGTTCTCTTTTCAACATTTTCGACTGCACCGCAACCGGAGCGATCACTGCCGTACAGCCGAGTATAAGCCCGATATTGGCTATATTGGAGCCAAGGGCATTACCTATCGCCAGACCACTGTTGCCCTGCCAGGAAGCAAACCCCGAGACCAGAATCTCCGGCGCCGATGTGCCAAAGCCGACGATCGTCAAACCGACCAGCAGTTGCGAAACACCAAAATTTCGGGCAATGGACGCCGATCCACTGATAAACCGATCCGCCGAAAAAACCAGGATCAGCAATCCCGTCAGCAGACCGACCAGGTTTCCCCACATGACAATGGCCTCAAAAAATCGCTTATTATGCCATGCCTCAGAGAAATTTGCCGCATTTTACCAACACATATCGATTGACTTTACAAAAGCTACTGGTGACAATAGACAGTTCGATTTTTCAATGGATCAGGCATCTTCTTGTACTTGTAAAAAAACCGGGCATCATGCGAAATTTCAGGGAAGCCATGTACTGCGCACAGAGAAAACCAGACCACGGCAATCAGTCATGCCGCTGACCGGTTATTCGACCGGCACTGCAATCGATGCCGGAACACCCATCCATACAACTTGAAGAAACATGTACAGCGCCGCGCAAACCGACAATACAGTCTCCATACAAAACCTGTCATTTTCCAGGGGAGACAGGAAAATCTTCGACGATATTTCCATGCAGTTTGCCCGCGGCAAAATCACCGCCATCATGGGGCCCAGCGGAACGGGAAAGACCACCCTGCTGAAGCTTATCGGGGGGCAGCTCTGTCCGGAACAGGGATGCATTGTCGTCGACGGTGAAAACGTGCATCAACTTCGTCTTGCGGATCTCTACGACCTGCGCAAACGCATGGGCATGCTGTTTCAAAGCGGCGCCCTGCTGACCGACATGTCGGTTTACGACAACGTCGCTTTCCCCTTGCGCGAGCACACCCGGCTGACGGAATCGCTGATTCGCACGCTGGTATTGATGAAACTGCAGTCGGTTGGCCTGCGTGGCGCAAGGGATCTGATGCCCAACGAGCTGTCGGGCGGCATGGCCAGACGGGTAGCCCTGGCGCGGGCCATCGCTCTGGACCCGATGATGATCATGTACGACGAGCCCTTTACCGGCCAGGACCCCATTTCGCTGGGTGTGCTGGTGAAACTGATCAAGACACTGAACAGCACACTGCACCTGACCAGCATCGTGGTCTCCCATGATGTCCAGGAAACCGCCGCCATCGCCGATTATATCTACCTGATTTCCGATGGCAAGGTGGTCGGGCAGGGCACCCCGGAACAAATCAGCCGATCGGAATCGGGCTGGGTCAGACAATTCATGCGTGGTGATGCCGATGGTCCGGTGCGTTTTCATTACACCGATGACGACTATCTGGAAGATCTCTTTCACACCGAAGAGCAGTAAACTTTATTATCCGGTCCCCCATGATGCACACATCGACAGCGCTGCCATTGCAGCCGGCAACACAACTTTCGGGATAAAGCACGATGCTTTACGTTCTGCAACAACTTGGCTATGTCACACGGCAAAGGCTGACCAAACTGGGCCGCGGCACATTTTTTTTGCTGCATGTCCTGACTGGCATCAGCGATATTCTGCGCCGCCCGGAGCTGCTGATCAGACAGCTGTATTCGGTTGGCGTGCTGACCTTCCTGATCATCACCGTTTCCGGCCTGTTTGTCGGCATGGTGCTCGGTCTGCAGGGCTATTACGTCCTTTCCGACTTTGGCGCGGAGGAAACTCTTGGCGTCATGGTCGCCACGTCACTGGTCAGGGAACTGGGGCCGGTGGTCTCGGCGCTGTTGTTTGCCGGTCGCGCGGACTCCGCGCTGACTGCGGAAATCGGCCTGATGAAAGCCACCGAACAACTTTCCGGTATGGAAATGATGGCGGTGGATCCGGTCAAGCGCATCATCGCCCCGCGATTTTTTGCCGGATTTTTTTCCATGCCTCTGCTGGCAGCCTTGTTCAGCATGATCGGGGTACTCGGCGGGCAAATGGTCGGCGTCGGCCTGCTCGGTGTCGACGACGGCGCTTTCTGGTCGCAAATGCAGGCCAAACTGGATTTTTCCGACGATATTCTCAACGGCATAATCAAAAGCACCGTATTTGGCTTTGTCGCCAGCTGGATCGCCCTGTTCGAGGGTTATGACGCGGTACCGACTTCGGAGGGCGTCAGCCGGGCCACGACCCGTACCGTGGTCAATTCGGCCTTTGCCACTCTGGGCCTCGACTTTATCCTGACCGCTCTCATGTTTGGAGACGATTGACATGCAGCATTCAAAAACACTCGACACGCTGGTTGGCCTGTTTGTCGCATCCGGTATCGTCGCCTTTTTATTTCTCTCCATGCAGGTCAGCAATCTGAGCTCCTTCGTGGAACCGGCGGGCTACCTGGTCATCGCCCGCTTCGACAACGCCGGCGGCCTGAAAGTAAAGGCGCCGGTCACTGTCGCCGGAGTGCGCATCGGCCGGGTCAGTGCTATAAGCTTCGATGAACAGCAGTTTCAGGCGGTAGTGAAGATGCGTATCGAGAAAAAATACAACCGGCTCCCCGATGACACCAGCGCCAGCATCTTTACCGCCGGCCTGCTCGGTGAACAGTATGTCAGTCTGGAACCGGGTGGTTCGGAAGACTATCTGCAGGACGGCAGTGAAATAGACATCACCCAATCCGCACTGGTGCTGGAGGAAATCATCGGCCAATTACTGTTTAAAAAAGCCGGGGAAAAAGATTGACCCCGCTGACCATTCGCCACCTGGATCACGAGCAGGTCACCGTTGCCGGCGATCTGACCTTTGCCAGCATCGACAAAAAAACCGTTCGCGCGCTACCTTTGACAAAAGCAGACAAGCAGATCATCATCGATCTCGATCAGGTCACCAATACCGACAGCGCCGGTCTGGCGCTGCTGATCGAGTGGCTGAAACTTGCCAGAAAAAAGCATACCCGGTTATTGTTTGAAAATATTCCTGCACAACTGCTGGAACTGGCCAGGGCCAATGGCTTTGCCGACCTGCTCAGGCAGTCGCAGTGACATGGCGATTTTTACCTGCAGCCCCTGCGCAACCACCGTCATCAACGAAACAACCCTGAAGCAACCCAGGACACAACATGGATAAACTCATCATTCAAGGCGGTATCCCGATCTCCGGAGAATTACGTATTTCCGGTGCAAAGAATTCCGCACTGCCCATTCTGGCGGCGACATTGTTATCGGACACTGCCGTGAGCATCGGCAACATCCCCCATCTGCACGACATCACCACGACCATGGAACTGCTGGGACAGATGGGGGTGTATCTGAGCATCGACGAAAAAATGAACATCGAGGTGGATTCCAGCACCATCGAGAGCTTCGAGGCGCCCTATGAACTGGTGCGCACCATGCGTGCCTCGATTCTGGTGCTGGGCCCGCTGCTGGCCCGTTTTGGCGAAGCGCATGTTTCCCTGCCAGGCGGCTGCGCAATTGGCACACGGCCCGTGGATATTCATCTGCGGGGTCTGGCGCAGATGGGCGCGGAAATTGAAGTGGCGGGTGGCTATATCCATGCCCGGGCAAAGCGTCTGCATGGCGCCCGTCTGGTGCTGGACCAGATTACCGTTACCGGCACCGAAAATCTGCTCATGGCTGCGACACTGGCCGACGGCAAGACGATCATCGAGAATGCCGCCCGGGAACCTGAAGTCACGGACCTGGCGAATTTCCTCAACAAACTGGGCGCGCAGATCACCGGTATCGGCACCGACATCCTG
>JAJRWJ010000032.1 GCA_024276805.1 Gammaproteobacteria bacterium | reverse complement strand
TTTTTGAAGATATGCTCGGCTTCAAAAAAGTTGGTCGGAGGCATGCCAATAAAATCAGCGACAAAAATATTCGCACTGCGGTTATAGACATCATCGGGGGTGCCGATCTGTTCAATTTCGCCATCCCGCATGATCACGATACGGTCGGCCATACTCATAGCTTCGGACTGATCATGGGTGACAAAAATGGTAGTCGCCGCAGCCTTGGCATGGATTGTCTTGAGCTCTGTCCGCATGGCCACTCGTAACTTAGCGTCTAGATTGGAAAGCGGTTCGTCCATGAGAAAGACCTTGGGTTCGACGGCAATGGCCCGTGCTACGGCTACGCGTTGGCGCTGTCCTCCCGATAATTGTGAGGGATAGCGCTGTAATAATTCGCTGATACTGGTCAAATCCGCCACATCTTGCACGATTCGTTCTGTCTCAGACTTCGACATCTTTTTCAGCTTGAGCGGGTAGGCGATATTCTCATAGACTGTCATGTGTGGCCAGACGGCATAGTTCTGAAAGACCATGCTGACATTACGTTTGCGCGGGGGAATATCGGTCACATCGACATCATCGATGAGGATGGTGCCATCTGTAACTTCTTCCAGGCCGGCAATCATGCGCATCGTGGTCGTTTTTCCGCAGCCAGAGGGGCCTAGAAGCACCAGAAATTCTTTATCATGAACTTCCAGAGACAGGTCTTTGACCGCTACAACCTTTTTACCAAAGCGTTTGGTGAGGTGGATAAGCTTAACTGTTGCCATTGTATACACCTTTAGACGGACATGCCGCCCCACATTTGATGGATGTATTTTCGAAGGAAGAAGGTGAAGAAAACAGCAGGAATCGCCATAGCAATACCGCCGGCGGCGGCGAGATTTACCTGCCCCGTTGCCCCTAGCAGGGTTTGGTAAACGACTACGGAGAACGTTGGATGAAATTGTGTAAGGATGATGGCGGCCACGGTTTCATTCCAGGCACCGAGGAAGGTGTACATCGCCGAGGCAGCCAGGCCGGGAAATGCCAGGGGCATCGTAATGCGGAGGAATGTTTGCAGCTTTGTTGCCCCAAAAATCAGTGCCGCCTCCTCCAGAGAAACGGGAATGCTTAGAAAAATACTTGCGGTAATCCACACTGTGAGACCGATAGCGCCTACAGAGTATATCAGCGCTAGGCCCAATGGTTGGTCGTACAACCCGATATTTGCAAGAATGATCACCATGGGAATGGCGATGGCGACGCCGGGAAACATGCGCACAAAGAGTACACTAAATTTCAAGGCATCTCGTCCCTTGAAGAGATAACGGGCAAAAGCATAACCGGCCATGCCACCGATAATCAAGGAAATAATGATGGTAATCAAAGCAATTTCCAAACTGCGGATCAGGGCGGGGACGGCATCACGCGTCACGCTGAAAAAGGATTGGTAGTTCGAAACGAGATTGCGGCGCTTACTGAAATATACCGGCTTCCCCGCATTATTGAACCGATCTATTTGCGCCTGGAGCTCTGCCTCCGTAATTTCGATACCCAGTTGGGAGTCGAAATATACGCGCATCTTTTCTAGATCCGGGGTATCGAGTACACTTTGATATTCTTCATCCACCCGATCCCAAACGCTGACAAGATAACCCCGCTTCCCTTGTTGTAATTCAAATTTCATAGAAAGAGCTGGAGTCATCGGTAAGGGATATTTATATGCCTCGCGGGTGGAGAGAAAGGAAAGTGTAATGATAAAGTACACTGGCATCAGAATGCCGATCACGAGGCCACTCAAAAGGATATAAAAGACGGTCAGCCTCGCTGTTTTTTTCAAAGTTCGCTGTTTTCTTTTATCCAGATTCATGCATCCTGCTCCTTCTTTTTGAAAGCACCCGAAACGTAGAGATAGAAGAAGGCCGCAATCGAAACCAATACGGAGACGATCACAGTGTAGCCTGTCGCCATCTGATAGCTGATATCCAACCCTGGTACTTCTTCGTGATAGTAAACAATACGCTCCACCAGCACCGGTAAGCGACCAAAACCCAGAAGCAAGACGACGATCAGCCATATCTGAATTGCAGCAATGAGCCGCAAAATCACGGCCGTCTGAATGGTGGAGCTGAGCATGGGAATAGTGATACGGCGTAGAACAGTCAGCTTATCACCACCGAAAACATAACCTGCTTCGATGGCTTCTTTTGGTAGATTTTGCAAACCTGCCAACAGGATAATCATGACCGATGGAATCACCGTCCAGGCATCGACCAGGATAATGACAAAGAGAAGCTGCCATTTGGAAGCATCGTAGCTACCCAACCAGTATATTTTTTGCCCTTCTGCGAGGATGCCAAGGTGCATCAACAAGCTGTTCAGCCAACCATGAGGGGTGAGACCTGTCTGCCACATGGCCGCCGCCGCCACAGGCGGTAACGCCATTGGAATGATGACAAGAAAAAGGAAGTAACTGGAGCCCCAGAATTTGCGATTGATCAACAATGCCAAGGCCAAGGCGGCAAAGAACTCTAGTGTTACAGAAATGACAACAATGATCGTCGTATTCCATAACGAATCCCAAAACGTCTCGTCCTGAAACACCATAGCAAAATTGTTCAGGGTAAGGCCATGGCTGACCGGATCGGTTAAGCTTCCGATCACCACATCGACAACTGGTCGCACCCAAAAGAGGATGTAATAAATAACGACAGGGAGAATGAGGAGATAAGGAACCAGTTTTTCTGCCCAGTGTTTCGAACGTTTTCTACGCACTGCCGCTGTCATGCGCGCCCCCTTTTTAAAGAGGAATGTGGTAAATAGGGCCGGGTAATGAACCCGGCCCCATGTTTATTCTTGTCAGCAGCCTGACCTTTCAGGCAGACTTACTTTAACAGTGCATCCACACAAGCCTGCACTTGATCGGCCCGTTCCTGGGTCATATCCTTGCCCGCGAGAATGGTGTCTTCGAAGGCATCGTCAAAGCATTTTTTGACGGCACCCCAGTCCTGGTAGTTGCCAGCAGGCACACCAGAAACAACACCGTTGTCTAGCACAAGAATAGCCTTTTTAATGACCTCGTCAGTGGGATCAGAGCCCAGATAGTCGATGGCCTCTTTGACCGGCGGAATGAAACCACCCGTGCCCTTGGCAATCTTCACTTGGATGGCGGGTCGAGTCAGGTATTCGAGAAAAGCGATGGCAAGATCTTGGTTAGGAGCCCCTGTCATAATGGCATAACCGCTGACTCCGGCGATACTGCCAATACCCTTGGGACCAGATGGTGCCGGGCCCAGTGTAAATTGGGTCTCGTTGGAGGAGTAGACCTGTCCAGCACGAGCATTGTGGAACACCGTCAGCCAGGCTTCCTCACGCATCATTGGATCTACACAATTGTCGACATTCAGGACGGTGGGGATAAAACCATGAGCTTTGCCGATCTTCTCCCAGATTTTCCATCCCGCCATTGCCCCTTCGGAATTGGCATCAGGGAAACCGGCGCCAAAGGAAAGCGCTTCACCCCCAAACATATAAATCCATGATTTCATGGGGATGCCCGTGACACAAACTTTGCCTTCCCCCTCCCCCTCAGCGATGTTGACAGCCCACTGGGCGTATTGATCCCAGGTTAGAGAATCGATATCGGCACCCTCGGGCATATATGGCAAAGCCTTGTTGTTCGCCAAGGTTAAATAAACATCAGCGCCAACAGGAAGGAAGTACTGCTTGCCATCTCTGGTCGTATCCTGATTAAAGGTATCCATAAAGTGCCGATCCGTCCACTTCTCCACCTCAGACGTCAAATCCTCAACCCA
>JAJRWJ010000361.1 GCA_024276805.1 Gammaproteobacteria bacterium | reverse complement strand
GGGCGTATTGCGTACGGGCGTATTGCGTACGGGCGTATTGCGTACGGGCGTATTGCGTACGGGCGTATTGCGTACGGGCGTATTGCAATACGCCCGTACGGAGTTTAAATCACCATCGCAAACAATTGGCGCCATTGTACGAGGGTATAAATCCGCCGTCACCAAACAAATCAACCGACACCGCCAAACACCCGGACAAAAATGCTGGCAACGCAATTATTACGAACACATCATCCGCAACGATGATGATTTTCAACGAATAAACGAATACATCGAAAACAACCCGTTAAAATGGGAGATGGACGTCTTAAATCCGGCAAATGGAGACAATAAATGGAAAAAATGAAAATGCAATCCAAAGACCTTACCCAGGAACAGATTGAAAAATTGATGGAATTGTTTCCGAATTGTGTTACCGAAACAAAACCGGATACCGGTAGGGGCGTATTGCAATACGCCCGTACCATCGACTGGGATTTGCTGTAACAGGAACTCTCCGACCACATCGTCGAAGGCCCGCAGAAACGCTACCGCCTGGACTGGCCCGGCAAGCGCGATGCCCTGAAACTGTTGCAGGAAACCTGTCTGGGCAAGGTCAAGATGATTTATATCGACCCACCCTATAACACCGGCAAGGACTTTATCTACAAGGATCGGTTTGCCGTTGACAGCGAACAATGGACAGCCGATAGCGGTGACTATGATGACGAAGGCAACCGCCTGGTCGCCAATACCGAATCCAATGGTCGCTTTCATTCGGATTGGCTGTCTATGATGTACCCGCGGTTGAAGTTAGCGCGGAATCTGCTCAGGGATGATGGCGTGATTTCTATTAGTATTGATGATCATGCAAAACAAGAAACATCATTCGAAGCTCCTCTTGTTGTAGATCCTAATGTGCCGAAAACAAGTAAACTATATAAATCTGAAGTAAGAAATACAATAGATTTGGAAAGCTGATGGCTGTTGTGGGTGGATGATATTGTCAACGACTGTCTGGAACAATGAAGCGCTGAAATATAATCCGGCAGCAATCATAAATGGCTGACACATGAGCGGCAATGCTCGTACCTGGCTGATTACAGAACAGATACATGAGCAAGTCCAAAAACACATCACCTTCCTCCAAAAAGGGAATTGCACTTATGGGTTGAATTCAAGCAGGAATGCTTTGACTGAAGCCCAAAGGTATTCAAAGCCATTAGCAGAAATCGAGACCGCATTCCCGCAACTAGAAAAATGAACTGGACAACCAACAAAGACCTGCAACGGCAAGTGCAGCAGTTATGGGACCGGGGGCATTTGCTGGCCTCGCTGCTGGAGGAGGACGCGGCGTACTTTCCCAAACGGCTGCAGTTGAAAAAGCCGTCCAGCAAAGAGTTGTCGGAGCGCTTTGATGAGGTCCGTGACTGGCTTGGCCAGCTGCGGAAAGTCCGGCATTTGCGGGTCGTGATGAAAACCGTGCAGCACAGGGTACTGGGCGAAAACCGCATCCCCGACTCGGTGTGGCTGGACGACCTGGACAGCGCGGTCAGTTTACTGGGCAAAAAACAGGAATTGCGGCGTTTTTCAGAATTGCTGCAGATCACCCGGCGGCGCCAGCCGGTTCTGCTGGACTGGATCAGGAAACATCCCGTCAAGGCGCTGGATCTGGCCGGGCAATGGCCGATGCTGCTGGATGTGATCGACTGGATAGAGGACAATCCCCGCCCTGGCATCTATATCCGTGAAGTCGATATCGCGGGCATCGACAGCAAGTTCATAGAGCGCCATCGCGGGACGCTGATGGCCCTGTTGGACCGTGTTCTGCCAGGCGATTGCCTCGATGAAACAGCACGCGGGGTGTCGCAGTTTACCCGACGCTATGGCTTCAAACAAAAACCGCTGCGCGTCAGATTGCGCATTCTGGACAAAGCTCTGCAGCTGCTGCCGGGCCAGGATCAGGATATCACCATCACACAACGGGATTTTCAGCAGCTGGACCGGCATCCGGCCGTACAGGACAGAATCAGAAGAGTGTTCATTACCGAAAATGAAATCAATTTCCTGTGCTTTCCCGCATGTTCACACAGCCTGGTGTTGTTTGGCGCGGGCTATGGCTTCGAGGCCTTGTCCGATGTCGAGTGGCTGAAAAGCTGCCGGGTTTATTATTGGGGCGATATCGACACCCATGGCTTCGCCATACTCGACCAATTACGGGAGAAGCTGCCCGAAACCCGTAGTCTGCTGATGGATGAAACGACCTTGCTGGCGCACCGGCATGCCTGGGGCGTGGAGGACAAGCCCAGACACGACGATTTACAAAAACTGACCGGCGCGGAAAAGCGGCTTTATCGGGCGCTTTGCGACAATGACTTTGGCGTCAATGTTCGCCTGGAGCAGGAAAAAATTGCTTTCAATCACTTGCAACGGGTACTGCGGCAATTGAAAAAATAACTGTAATTTTTGCATGCGCCAAAAAAACAAAACCATGCTGGTCCCATGCATCGCTCCCGATCTTTGCATGGGAAAACAGCAAAGTACCGTAGTAGCGGTTTCATCTGGCCTGCGTTCTGTCTATCAAGTGATTTTTCCAAGAAATATAGAGGCCAATACGGGTATTCTTTGAAATCGCGGCTGAAGCCGCTCCTACGCCATAGCTGCCAGCCCACATCATTTCATGATTTTTTTCAACCACTTGATCTTGTCGCCATAGGGGGCATAGGTGAGTGGAACATCGATCCAGGTTGCCGATTTGAGTACGCCTTTTTTGTGTGAGAAGCACTCGAAGCCATGCAATCCGTGGTAAGCCCCCATGCCGCTTTCACCGACGCCGCCGAACGGCAGGTGGTGATTGGCTATATGAAAAACACAGTTGTTGATGCAGGCGCCTCCAGACTGGATTTTATCCAGGACTTCCTGCTGAATGTCCCGGCTTTCACTGAACAAATAGCAGGCCAGGGGGTGGTGCGGCATCCGCTCGACTATTGTATAAACCTCGTCGAGTGATTCATAGCTTGACACCGGCAGCACTGGGCCAAATATTTCCTCCGCCATCACTCTGTCATCCAGGGTGACATCGCGCAACACCGTCGGCGCGATATACAAGGCATCGGCGTCGCTCTGTCCACCAACCACGACTTTCCGCGCTTCGATCATTGCCGTGATGCGCCGCCAATGATTGCCATTGATGATCCGCCCGAAATCGGGACTCTGCCTGGGATCTTCACCATAGACGCTGACAATGCGCTGCTTCAGCCCGGCCAGAAACTCCTCCTCGATGGCCTTGTGCACCAGCACATAATCTGGCGCTATACAGGTTTGGCCGGCATTGAGAAATTTACCGTTGACGATACGCTTCACGGCAATATCCAGTTTCGCATCGTCGTGCACGATGCAGGGGCTCTTGCCGCCCAGTTCCAGAGTCACCGGGGTCAGGTTCTTTGCCGCCGCGCTCATGACGATGGCCCCCACCCTGGGGCTGCCGGTGAAGAAGATATGATCGAATTTCTGCTGCAGCAGCACCGTGGTCTGTTTGACTTCACCTTCGATATGGGCAATATATTCTTCCGGGAAGGTCTCGGCGATCAACTGGTGAATGACCGCGCTGCAGGCCGGTGTCATCTCCGACGTTTTCAGAACCGCGGTATTGCCTGCGGCGATGGCGGCAATCAGCGGAGAAAACGTCAGGTTGACCGGATAATTGTAGGGGGCGATGATCAGGTTTACACCCAGCGGTGCATAATGAATGCGGCTGCTGCCCGGCTGGGTCAACAGCGACGTCGGAACCCACTTTGGCCGCATCCATTTTTTCACCTTGCCGATAGTCATCGACAGGTCGTGCAGCGTGAAACCCGTTTCCGACAGGTAAGCCTCGAATGCCGGTTTGCCCAGATCCTGTCGTAATGCCCGGTTGAGGTCCTGTGAAAACCTGATGATTGCGTCTTTCAACCTGTGCAGATTATCGATGCGGCTCTGACTGCTTCTGGTCGCGCCGGTCCTGAAGAAATCATGCTGTTTCGCGACAATGTCGATGATGTCTTTTTCCGGGGTTGCCGGGTGGTTCTTTTGCATATCATTTGCCCTTCATAACATTCTCAGCATGCCCGCAAAACCAAGCCTGACTGGATTTCAGCAGGGCGACGTGCTGCGTCAGCCACGACCACCAGAGCCGCACACAATGCTGCGGTCGGTCTGTCCTGGAGCCATGCTTTACCAGCAGATAGTCGGTGAAAGCCTGCAATTGCCGCAGCTGTGCGCTCAGGGGGAACAAAGCGCGACTTTCATAGAGCAGCTGCTTTGCGGCATGCAATTCATTCTGCAACAATAAGGCCAACACTTTTCTGCAGCACCAGGTAATCAGAAAATCCCGAAACTGTAATGCCGGATGGGTCTTTTTCAGCCACAATGAACGTTGCAGGGCATGCACCCCGGACTCGTGGCTGCCCGCCTGCCAATATTCG
>JAJRWJ010000360.1 GCA_024276805.1 Gammaproteobacteria bacterium | reverse complement strand
GCGCCCCGGCGAGCCATTCACCATTCTCCTGGAACAAAGGAGCCCGACCAGGATCCGCTTCGAATGCCTGCGGGGCGCCGATAAACTGGCCTCTGGTATAGTCCATTGCGAATCAAGAGCATCATGACCGGATCCTGGCGAGGCCACACAGAACGCAGCTCGCCACTGGCTTTGCGTAGCATTCGCTGGATCGCATTTCATCTGGGACGTCCGGCGGCCCGGCTGTTGCTTTACCCCATCACCCTGTACTTTTTGCTCTTTGCCTCTGCACAACGCAGGGCCTCACTGCATTATCTGGCCCGGGTGCTGAACAGGAAGCCAACCCTGCTGGATGTCGCCCGGCACATCCATTGTTTTGCCTCGACCATTCTCGACCGCGTGTACCTGATTACCGGCCAGTTCGAGAAACTGGAAATCATTTTCCCCAGTGAAAATATGCCACGCCGATACTCGAAATATGGTACTGGCAGCGGCTGTATCCTGCTCGGCAGTCATGTCGGCAGTTTCGAGGTATTCCGCAGTTATGGCCTGATCAAGGGCTCCATGCCCATCAAGATCCTGATGTATGAAGGGCAAAACCCAATGCTGATCCAGATACTCAATGCCCTCAATTCGGAACTGGCGGACATGATCATTCCCATGACCGGGCCGGATTCGCTGCTGCAGGTGAAAGACGCCATCGAGGCAGGTTCCGCGGTCGGCATGCTCGGTGACCGTATCATGAATGCGGAAAAGGAAAAAACCGTCCGCTGTACACTGCTGGGTGGCCAAGTACTGCTGCCTGCAGCACCGGTACTGATAGCGGCCACCCTGAAAGTTCCAATCATTGTTTTCTTCGGTCTCTATCTGGGCGGCAACCGTTATAGAATTCATTTCGAACTGCTGGGGGAAAACATCGTCCTCGATCGCCAAACCCGCCAGCAGGACATACAATACTGGATGCAGAAATACGCCGACATCCTGGAAAGACAGATTCTCTCGACCCCTTACAATTGGTTCAATTTCTATGATTACTGGCAGGATGAACGACCGGAATCCCAACAACAGCCAACTGCGGATTGAGCAGTTGATCCCCCATGGCGGCCGCATGAGCCTGATCGAGCGGATCGACTGCTGGGATGAACACGGCATACAATGCAGCACCGACAGCCATCGTCGCTCCGACCACCCCCTGTGCCATGCTGGCAGTCTGTCGGCATTGCACCTGTTGGAATATGGCGCGCAATGCATTGCCATCCATGGTGGACTGCTGGCCGGCGGGTCCAGGCCGGGATTTCTCGCCGCAGTCAAAAATGCGCATTTTTCTATCGAACTGTTGGATAATATCCAATCGGAATTGATCATTCGCGCCAAACCGGAAATTCAGGACAAAAATGGCGCCATCTACCAATTCAGCATCGGCGCAGGGGGGAAACGCCTGCTGGAGGCACACGCCACAGTGATGTACAATCAGTCATGAAACGCGCTTTGATAACCGGAGGCAGCGGCGATATCGGTGCGGCAATCTGCCAACGCCTGGCCCGGGATGGTCTGCATGTCATCGTGCATGGCAACAGCAATAGCGACAGAGTCCGGCAGATCGTCGAACAAATCCTGACTCAGGGAGGCTCGGCGGAAAGTATCGTCTTCGATGTCACCGAGCCGGAACAGACCCGCACCGCGCTGCTGGCCCTGACTGCGGAGGATCCGGTGCAGATCATCGTCAACAATGCCGGCATTCATCGGGACGCGCCGCTGGCCGGCATGTCGCCGGATGCCTGGCGACAGGTCATCGATGTTTCCCTGCACGGCTTCTACAATGTCACGCAACCGCTGCTGATGCCCATGATTCACACTCGCTGGGGACGTGTCATCAATATGTCATCGATCGCCGGTATCATGGGCAACCGCGGCCAGTGCAATTACGCGGCAGCCAAAGCCGCCCTGCATGGCGCGACCAAATCACTGGCCCTGGAACTTGCTTCGCGGGGCATTACCGTGAACGCCATCGCGCCTGGCATCATCGGAGGAAATATGAGCGAAACCAGTTTCAGCAAATCCCGGATCAAAACCATGGTACCCATGCAGCGCGCCGGCACGCCGCAGGAAGTCGCCGCACTGACGGCTTTTCTGTGTTCCGAGGATGCCGCCTACATCTCCGGACAGATCATCGCCATCAGCGGCGCCATGGGCTGAATTGGAAAAAGCAATAATGACCAACGTCTCTCTGCAGTTCAAACTTGCCTTCCCGACATCGGCGCAGCAACTGACAACCAAATTGAGCAAAAAATTCACAGTCCGCCAGGTCTCCCGGCAACAGTGCAGCCGCAGCTATTTTGACAGTTTCGACTGGCGGCTGTATGCCGCGGATCTCTGCTGCGCCTTCGATGCCGATATCTCCCCCCCGACCATGACACTGACCGAGCTGCAAACGGGCCAGACCATCGCCGTGCAGGCAGTCAGGAAAGCGCCATCCTTTGCCTGGGAGTTGGATGATGGCCCTCTGCGGCGCAAACTGGAGTCCTGCCTGACAATGCGCGCACTGTTGCCGCTGTTGTCATTACAACTGCAGCGCCATCAATACAATATTCTCAACCACGATGAAAAAACCGTACTACGGCTGGTCATCGAGGAATACCAGGATCTCGATGCCCGCGTCACACTGCTGCCGGTAAAAGGCTACGACAAGGCCTTGCGGCGGCTGACCAAAGTGCTGAGCAAACTTCCCGAAGTCAAACCAGCCAGTCAGACAATCCTGCCGGAGGCCCTGGCGCGCAGCGAGCGCAGGCCGCTGGACTATAGCTCCCGGCTGGACCTGCACCTGGACCCCGAAATGCGTTCGGACCAGGCCTGCAAACTGATATTCCGCCGGCTGCTGGAGATCATGACGGCCAACGAAACCGGTGTCATTGCCGATACGGACAGCGAATTTCTGCATGATTTCAGAGTCGCGGTGCGACGCACCCGGTCCGGGCTGAACCAGTTCAAAGGCGTGCTGGACGATGACAGCGTCGCCCCCTTCAGGGACTTTTTTGCCTGGCTGGGACAGATCACCAGTCCGACCCGCGATCTGGACGTCTATCTGTTGAGCTTCGAACACTATAAAAGTAGTCTGCCGGTCTCCATCAGGGAAGACCTGAACCCGTTGCGCGATTTCCTGATCAGTAAACACCGCGATTCCCAGCGGACAATGACCAGACATCTCCAATCGGCAAAATACCGGGACACCCTGAGCCAGTGGCGAGAATATCTGCGGCAATCAGTACCGGAGAACCCTGCGCAAGCCAATGCCAAGCTGCCCATCGGGAAACTCGCCGAGCGCCGTATCTGGAAAGTCTACAGACGTGTCCTGAAGGAAGGCGGCGCAATCGATGACGCATCACCGGCGGAGGATCTGCATGATCTGCGCAAGACCTGCAAGAAACTCCGCTACCTGATGGAATTTTTCCAGAGCCTGTATGACAAAAAACAGATCAGGGCATTGATCAAAACATTGAAAGGCTTCCAGGAAGTGTTGGGCGATTTCCAGGACTACCAGATCCAGGAACAGGCATTGAAGCAGTTCAGTGGAGAAATGCTGCATGACCAGACGCCTGCGGCAACTTTCCTGGCCATGGGCGTGCTGATCCAGGAACTGGACAAACGCAGCAACAACGCACGCGGCGATTTCAGGAGGCGCTTCCTGGAATTCAACCGGGCGGAAAACCAGGCGGCATTCAAATCCCTGTTCCAGAGCAAACCACGGAGAAATGCGCCGTGAAAATCATTGCCACATATAATATCAAGGGCGGCGTCGGCAAGACCACCACATCGGTCAATCTGGCCTATCTGTGTGCTCGCAGCGGCCGTGCCACGCTGGTCTGGGATCTCGATCCGCAGGGCGCCAGCAGTTATTACTTCCGCATCAAGCCCAAGGTAAAAGGTGGCAGCAAGGATCTGATCGCCGGCAGGCGGGAGCTGGACAGATTGATCAAGGGCACCGATTATCCACTTCTGGATTTACTGCCCGCCGATTTTTCCTACCGCAATTTCGATCTGGAACTGGATGCCAGAAACAAACCCGTGCGCCGCCTGGAAAAATTGCTGAAACCGATGGCATCAGACTATGAATATATCTTTCTGGATTGTCCGCCAACCATTTCCCTGCTGTCGGAAGCAATCTTTGGCGCCGCAGATTTTTTACTCTCTCCGATCATTCCGACCACTTTGTCATTGCGATCCATGGAGCAACTGAAAAAATTTCTCAAGGACAACCATCTGAAAAACACCCAGCTACTGCCTTTTTTCTCGATGGTCGACCGGCGCAAAAAACTGCATCGCGACATCCTGGAAACGCTGCCCAGACACCATACCGAAATACTGCACGGCGTCATCCCCTACAGCAGTGACATCGAACGCATGGGCCTGGAACGCATGCCCTTGCCGGCATATGCCGAAAAAAGTCCCTCTACAAAAGCCTATCTGGCTCTCTGGCAGGAATT
>JAJRWJ010000359.1 GCA_024276805.1 Gammaproteobacteria bacterium | reverse complement strand
GTCCTATGCGCTGATCTATCAACAGCTGATGGGCTGGGATACCCTGACAATGAAAGACTTGATGCGCGAAGTGCAGCCGGGCTGACAGTTTGACCAGCGGCTGATTGTCTATATACTCTCCACACATGACATCATCACCTGGCAGCCTCTTTTTTGCCGATGGCTACGTTGAAAAACCTTGCTGCAGATTGCTGCAGCGGCGTTTTTTCGCCTTGCCTTCGACAAAAAATGAACCACCGAAATGCGGATGTCACATGTGAAGAGTATTCATGGGCAAGGCTTGCCGCCATACATCTGTTGCGCATCGCTTTTTGTAAATGCCGGTTGAAAACCAGGTGCTGCCTGCCGTCCATGGCCCTGGACGTCTGCTTCCCGGCTAGGCTGGCGAGCTCCCGGATAATCCGGCAGGGTAGAATTATTTTTTATTCAGATACTGATTTTTTTTGGTGTCTGTTAGATAATATGCCGTTCACATGAATCGTTACAGGAAACATTAAATGCAGAAGCAGCATAGTTTTACGCGTGAAGAACTGTTGATGTCAGGGAGAGGGGAGTTGTATGGCCCTGAAAACGCGCAATTACCTTTGCCAAATATGCTGATGATGGATCGCATTACCCACATTTCCGATGAAGGGGGAAAATATGGCAAGGGGGAGATCATCGCTGAATTGGATATCAAACCTGATTTGTGGTTTTTTCAGTGCCATTTTCAGGGCGATCCGGTAATGCCTGGCTGTCTGGGACTGGATGCCATGTGGCAATTGATTGGCTTTTATCTATGCTGGTTGGGTGGTCCCGGGAAGGGCCGGGCATTGGGTGTTGGCGAAGTGAAATTCCGGGGCCAGGTTTTGCCGGATGCAAAACAGGTCGTCTATCATATCGATCTGAAACGAGTGATACTGCGCAAACTGGCCATGGGCATAGCCGATGCCACGATGGCAGTCGATGGCAAGGTGAGTTATGAAGCGACCGATCTGCGTGTCGGTTTGTTTACTTCCACAAAAGATTTCTGAGGTAGAGAACCATGAGACGAGTCGTAGTAACGGGGTTGGGCATTGTTTCCAGCATTGGCAATAACCGTGAGGAAGTCGTCGACTCCCTGAAGGCGGGACGGTCCGGGATCGTTTTTGCCGAAGATTATCAGGAACTGGGTTTTCGCAGCCACATCCACGGCCCGATCGATATAGACCAGTCACAATTCATCGACCGCAAGGTGAAACGCTTCATGGGCGATGGCGCGGCTTTCAATTATATCGCCATGCAGCAGGCCATCGATGATTCCGGACTGGAACAGGACCAGGTTTCCAATGAAAGAACCGGACTGGTCATGGGTTCCGGAGGCCCGTCCACGTCCAATCTGCTGTTCGCCTGGGATACCCTGCGACAGAAAGGGCTGAAAAAAGTCGGTCCGTACATGGTAACCCGGACCATGTCCAGCACCAATACCGCCTGCCTGGCGACTCCCTTCAAGATCAAAGGAGTCAACTATACCATCAGCTCAGCCTGTGCGACCAGCGCACACTGCATCGGTAATGCCATAGAACAGATTCAGCTGGGCAAGCAGGACATCGTGTTTGCCGGCGGTGGTGAAGAAGTGCATTGGACGATGACGGTGTTGTTCGACGCCATGGGCGCCTTGTCCTCCAAATACAATGACACCCCGGAAAGCGCATCCAGACCCTACGATGCGACCCGTGATGGCTTCGTCATCTCCGGTGGCGGCGGTGTGCTGGTGATCGAGGAACTGGAGCATGCCAAGGCCCGGGGCGCGAAGATCTATGCGGAACTGGTCGGTTATGGCGCCACTTCGGATGGCTATGATATGGGGCAGCCTTCCGGGGAAGGGGCGGTGCGCTGTATGCGTCAGGCGCTGGCGACGGTACAGGGCAGGGTGGATTACATCAATGCTCATGGCACCAGCACGCCGGTTGGGGATACCCGTGAGCTGGAAGCGGTCAGGGAAGTGTTTGGTGACGATATGCCCTTCATCAGCTCGACCAAGTCCCTGACAGGCCACGCCCTGGGCGCGGCCGGTGTCAATGAGGCAATTTATTCGCTGCTGATGATGGAGGAGAACTTCCTCAGTGCCTCGGCCAATATTCAGGAGCTTGATGCTGCCGCCGAGGGCATGCCCATCGTGCGTGAACGTATGGACGATGTCACGTTGAACACCATCATGTCCAACAGCTTCGGCTTTGGCGGCACCAATGCCACACTGATCTTTCAACGCTACAGCGGCTGATGGCTGAATTCCGGATCCGGCTTTGGCCGGACCTCTCCGCAGCGAATATCTATCATGACTGCGCCTGACAAAAAATCCCGGACCACATTCAACAAGCTGCAGAAGCGTCTGCGCCGGGAAGTGGGCGGCGCCATCGCCGACTACCGGATGATCGAGGATGGCGACCGGGTCATGGTGTGTCTGTCCGGCGGCAAGGATTCCTATACGCTGCTGGATATTCTGCTCAACCTGCAGAAAACCGCACCGGTGCGGTTTGAATTGATGGCCGTCAATCTCGATCAAAAACAGCCGGGGTTTCCGGAACACATCCTTCCGGAATATCTGCAAGCACTGGGCGTTCCCTATCACATCATCGAGAAAGATACCTACAGTGTCGTGAAGCGGGTCATACCGGAAGGGAAGACCACCTGTGGTCTCTGTTCCAGGTTGCGCCGGGGAACGCTGTACGGCTTTGCCGAACAGCATGGCATGACAAAAATCGCCCTGGGCCATCACCGCGACGATATTCTGGAAACATTTTTTCTGAATATTTTCTATGCCGGTAAATTGAAGGCCATGCCCCCCAAACTGTTGAGTGACGACCGGAAAAACATCGTCATCCGACCGCTCGCCTATTGCCGGGAAAAGGACATAGACCGGTTTGCCGAATACAAGGACTTTCCGATCATCCCCTGCAACCTGTGCGGCTCCCAGGAAAACCTGCAGCGCCAGGCGATGAAGGAAATGCTGCAAAACTGGGACAGACAATTCCCCGGCAGGCTGGAAACCATCTTTACCAGTCTGCAGAATGTCGCACCTTCCCAGCTGGCCGATGCCAGCCTTTTCGACTTTGCCAATCTGGAAAATCTGCACATGTCCTCTATGCCGGAAATGGCCTGCGACGCCGGTCTGGACGTGCTGGCGCAATAGCTGCGCGCCATGACAACGTTCGTCCTGTTCACCGACTTTGGCGCCGAAGGACCCTATCTGGGGCAGCTGCAGGCGGTGCTGCAACAACAGGCGCCCGGTGTGCCGGTCATCGATCTGCTCAGCAATGCCCCGCAGGGAAATCCCCGTTTGAGCGCCTATCTGCTGGCTGCGTTGCGGCACTTTCTACCTGCCCGGAGCATTTTTCTGTCGATTGTCGATCCGGGTGTCGGAGGGCCGCGCGCACCGGTGGTGTTGCAGGCCGACGGCCAATATTTTGTCGGGCCGGACAATGGACTGTTCAATACGCTGGCTGGCCAGGCGCGGAGCAGCCAGTGCTGGCAGATTGTCTGGCGGCCGGAGCGTTGCTCCATGAGCTTTCATGGACGGGATCTGTTTGCTCCGGTGGCGGCGAGACTGGCCACCGGTGACGCAACAGAGATGTTGAAACCGTGGCAATTGTCCGGCATGGATGACTGGTTGCCTGACCTGCCGGCTCTGATCTATTTCGATCACTATGGCAACGCGGTGACCGGCCTGCGCAGTAATGAAACGCTTTCCGGCAGAAAACTGCGCATCGGCCGGGAAATGCTGCTGTCTATGGCAGACACCTTTTGTGCCTTGCCTGCGGGCCAGGCATTCTGGTATAACAACAGCATGGGACTGGTGGAAATTGCCATCAACCGGGGCAGCGCCAGAGACCAGCTACAACTGCAGCTGGGCATGCCGGTCGAGTTTTTGTAGGGCCAGACTGGTAGGGCGGATAAGCACAGCGCCATCCGCCGAAAGCAGGCAAAGTGACGGATGAGCTGCACTATAGTTTATTGTCATCCCATGCTCCGTGTGTCAGGAGAAACCTTTGCCGTTCGGCCATCTGGCAGAACTCAGGATCTTTCCGTCGACAGCATGCCCTGCAATGACAATAATAACTCTGGAGGTATAAATGATTCCGGAATTTTTTCACGTTGCCATCGTCGGTCTGATGCTCCTGGTGCCGCTGTTTTTTATCTATAAAAAAGCCGGTTTTCATCCGGCCTGGTCGTTACTGGTGTTTCTGCCGGGTCTGGGGTTGTTGCTGATTTTCATGCAGCTGGCATTTCTGCCATGGCCGAATTTACTGGGTCGGGAAGGGCAGGAATCATGATGACATTATTCTGGTTCGTTCTGGTTCCTGCCTATGGCATCTTCATTCTCTGGTTGGGTTACAGGATTCTGCTCAAGGCCGGCTTGGATGGCAAATTGACCGTGTTGCTGCTGGTGCCGGTGGTCAATATCCTGGCGATCTGGATGTTTGCTTTCAG
>JAJRWJ010000358.1 GCA_024276805.1 Gammaproteobacteria bacterium | reverse complement strand
CCATTCGCATTCGGATCATCATTCACACAGTCACAATGATGAATCTTCCAGTCATCATCACCATTGACTGTTTTGGAAGGTATAAACAATCCTGGCGACCTGTAAGTTTCAGGCAGACATAAAGACCGTCAAAGTTTCGTCATGCAAGCAAGGAAGACGGTATCTGGAGCACAGGGATGAGTCCCCACAGCTAGGATATGACCTTAAATGTATATTAGTGGATCCCGGCTGCCCCGTTCAGGCCGGGGGCGGCTGTGCCGGAATGACGATCTTTGGAAAAAGGTTTATTTAATATGACAAAGTAGAAATAAGCATTTTTTCATTAACCCAGTTATAAAACAAATCCAAGAGAAATATATGAAATCAATTTTAATCCCTTTTATGCTATTGACTGTTGTTGCATGCGCATCGTCCAACCCAGCCTTGAAGAATAATGAATCCGTGCAATTGATGGATGGTTCCTATCTCTATATTGAAGGGGGCAAAGCCGTACGAATTGCCGACAGTACGGGTGAACCGGTGGCAGTAAAAAAAGGCGCGATGATGGAGCTGGCAAATGGTGATTTTGTCTACGTCAAACGGGATGGTTCCGTGAATAAAATAGAAACAGACAGTCATGCACATAAACATGACAGCAATGCTGTCAGCGGGCACAGCCATTAATTGCTTACCGTCATTTATAGACGGGAACGAATTACCTCAGGATATTCACTCGGATGGCTAAATGACATCAAGCATGATAAAAAAACCGGATATATTTGTACTGAACCTGGATTTCAATACAAAAAGATTAGCCTCGATGCAATACCAAGCCAATCGAGTCGGTCTGGAATTTCACAGAATTGCCGGTGTCAATGGGGCTGATCTGTCGGAGGCGGAAATTGCCGAAGTATACAGCCCGGAACTCAACCAAAAATACTATCGCCATGGACTTTCGCGTGGTGAAATTGGCTGTTATCTTGGGCATAAAAAAATATGGAAAAAAATTCTCGATGAAAATATAGAATGGGCATTGATCCTGGAAGATGACGCCATACTGAAAATGCATTTGCCCCAAGCTTTGCAAGCCATAAATGATTTGCACGGCGTTGAATTCATCAAGCTGGCTGACAATCAGCAATGTCCTGCTGCCAAAACCAGGTCAATTTCATCAGATCTCACACTTGTCAATTATCATCGTATACCAAACTGTGCGATTGCCTATATACTGACAGCACGCGGCGCGGAGAAATTGTTACAACGGGAAATGATCTATCGACCCGTCGATATCGATATGCAATTTGCCAGAGAGATAGATTTGCACATCCTTGGCTTGCTACCTTATCCAGTCAGCCATGATCCACAATTTGACAGTTACATTACCAAGGTCAATGGTGGTTTTCATCATAACCATAGCACGGCTTGGCGGAATACCAAGTATCGTTTGAGGCTATGGTGGCATCGACAGGCTTATCATTCGGGTGACTTGATTTAATCGGGGGTAATTGAAGAAGGGATACAGTTGGTTTGTGACAAAAAACACTTGACATGTGTGTTACTCAGAGGATTTATGATGGCGCCATGATTGATTTCAGCATAATGCTTTTGGGAGCGACGCATGATTGCAAACCCTAAATCAACGGTCCACCCGTACCCCGTCAATCAGGAACGATTAATACGGAAAAAAAAGGATCGCACAGTTAATAAAGACAATACCCTGTCCGTGAAGTCGCTCCGTGTCAAAACACCAGGCATCCAGAAAAATTCCCGCCAGCAATGGATTTCACAAGCAGCCTATTACAAGGCGGAATCCCGGGCATTTGCAGCGGGTCATGAATTGGATGACTGGCTGGAAGCCGAAAAGGATTATATCAACATGCTGGTATCCTACTATCTTGCAATATTCGATGAAGATGGGGGGATGACCAAGGCAAATTTGCAGCAGCTGGCAAAAGCAGTCGGTGTTGAGAGTCCGGAAGTTTACGGTGACAAAACCAGACTCGTACAAGCCATTCAAAAGGCAAATCATCGGCGATCCTGTTTTCGCTCGGATAGCAGCATTCGTTGTAAAAAAGAAGATTGTAAATGGAAATCTGAATGCCAAAAACTGATTGCGGTCTGGATGCGGTAAGTTTGCAGTTTCATTGCTTGGTGTCCGTCTATGAATGACCGACACTAATCCGGCAGCACAGGAATGTTCATGAATAGCAGCTGGTCTTCTGTCAATTCCGGATGAATGGTTAGATAAACCATAGTTCCCACGCTCTGCGTGGGATTTCATGACCGGACGCTTCTGCGTCACAAACTGCACTCTGACGCGGAGCCTGGAAACCATTGCTATCCATCATATAAAAAAGTTGCTGTGTGACTGGTACAGCAGCATTTTTGTACTGATCGATAGGGGCATAATGTTTATCTCAATATTTCAATAGGTTGTAAGTAATGCAATTCATCAAAGAACAATCACTGCTATGCTGGCTCAATAATCAGGTGCATAATGTCTTATCAAGTCAGTGAGTTGGCACTGAAATGTAATGTCACTAAAGATACTGTCAGGTTTTATGCAAAAATCGGTTTGCTGAAGCCGCAGCGTAATCGAGACAATGGCTATCAATATTTCAGTGAGCAGGATAAAAAGCGCCTGGATTTTATCAGGCGGGCAAAGTATCTGGGATATACGCTGAAAGAAATCAAACAGATTATTGAAGAAAGCCAGAAAGGTTCGTCCCCCTGCCCAATGGTGCGTGACCTCATTCAGCGACGCCTAAAGTCGAACAAGGAACGCCTTACGCAACTCATCGAATTGCAGAATCATATGGAAGTTGCAATGGCCAAGTGGCGGAAAATGCCTGATGGAGTTCCTGATGGTGACAGTATTTGCAAATTGATTGAAGCCATTGATTCATCGTCGATTCAAGATATTGAAGGAAACAAGGCTGAATAAATTCACTTCATCGATGATTTGGCGCTGTACATCAGCATCTCATTAAATCATCCATCTCTATGGATGAGGATGTATTACAGCTACATTTTGCTGTACCAAGCGTATATCGAAATCTGATATTCATGCAGACCGGGCGATAAGCAGTGCGCCCGACAACTTTATGGAGATGACTCCTTATGAAATCCACGCCTTCGCAGGAAAAGCATAGTCACGATTGCCATACCGAAAAACACCGGCAGAATGGCTATGGCAGGCGCAGCGATACAATAAAAACGTCGGCAGGGCAGATCTACAGCTGTCCGATGCACCCGGAGATACAGCGGGACGAGCCGGGTGATTGTCCGAAATGCGGCATGGCGCTGGAGGCGATAGCCACACCTGTGCTGTCGGCCCGGCAGGAATATGTCTGTCCGATGCATCCCGAGATCGTGCGCGATGCGCCCGGGGACTGTCCCATTTGCGGCATGACCCTGGAAGCGCGTGACAGCGAGTCCGCGCAGGAAAATACCGAACTCGCCAGGATGACCCTGCGTTTCTGGGTCAGCCTGGTGCTGGCGCTGCCGGTTTT
>JAJRWJ010000031.1 GCA_024276805.1 Gammaproteobacteria bacterium | reverse complement strand
CCTTCCCGTTCATCACTGTCGGCGTCGAATTGCACGACCTTGCCGAGCGGGCCGGTTTCTGTCCAGGAGCGGGAGATGCTGTTCAGGAGGGGAGTGGCGTCGAATTCGGATTCGCCGTCGATTGCCAGTGCCGCAGCTTGTGGGAACACCGTGATCAGTTGAAAATTCCGGGTAATGGCATGGACGGGGTAGTCGCTGACCAGCACGAAGCTGGGGTCGTCGACGCCATACAGTTTTGAGCCGCCATCGATGATCGTCCCGGGCAGCAGGTGTACGCCGGTGATCTGTTCAAGAATGTCTGGCTGCCGGGTTCCGGGATCGGCAAGCCAGAGTAGATTTCCGCCCTGTTGTAGGTATTCCCGGAGTACAGCTGTTTCTCCCTGCAGCAGTGCCGTACGCGGGCTGGCAACGACCAGCAGTGCGGCATTGTCCGGGATAAACGGCAAGGTGGCAAGGTTCAGGATCTGTACCCTGATCTTGCGCCGTTCCAGTTCCCGGGCAAAGGTTTTCAGGTCGCGATCGGCTTCGCCGGTCGGCGAGCGTTCACCATGGCCAGTCAAGAAAGTCACCCAGCGCTCGTTGGCATTGGCCAGTCTGCGCAATGTGTTGGTCAGTGAGGCTTCACTGAGCGTGGTCAGTCTCTCATTGCGTCCCTGGTAGTCGACCAGTATTGCTCCGGCCGCACCGATGTCCAGTTTACGCAGTTGTTCGGGATGGTCATCCGGGTTTTCAAGCAACAGACGCAGATTGCTCTTGCCAGCCTGGTAGCGGTGCACCAGCTCGGCGAGCTGTTTTTTCAGCGCTGGCCGGTCGATATAGGCGGTAATGACGATTTCCCCGGGCATCGTGTCCAGCACTTTTTGCGATGCTTCCGACAGCGAGTTACGGGCATTGTTGGTCCAGTCGGACTGTACGGTGTATTTTGCGTTGAGCCAGGCCAGCAAGCCCAGCACAGCGAGCAGGGCGGCAGTGCTAAACAGGTTTTTCAGCCAGATGCGGTGATGGATGCGCTGTGACAGCTTCATTTCTGCAGCCGTTCGTAGTCCAGCCGGCGTATGCCGAGCAGCAGAAAGGTTGCTGAAAACAACAGAAAATAACCGATGTCCCGGGAGCTGATCAGGCCGGTCTGCAGGTTTTGAAAATGACTGAGCATGGAAAGATATTGCAGAATAGCGTTGTACTGGGGGTTCAGACCCGCGGTCCAGTCCAGTATCCAGAGCAGCAGCAGGGCGGTAAAGGTGCCGATGGCAGCGAGTGTCGGGTGGCTGGCCAGGCAGGACATATAAAGTCCAATCGCGGCAAAGCTGGCCAATACCAGCAGCAGCGCGAGGATATTGGCGAGCAGTTTGCCGCAGTCCAGTTCCCCGCCGGCAAGCAGCGAGAGTGGCATGATAGTGATCATCAGCACCATGATCAGTAACAGTGCAACGACCCCCAGATATTTTCCCAACAGGATTTCATGATTGGCGATCGGCGCGGAAATCAGCAATGGCAGGGTTTTGTTGCGTCGTTCTTCACTGATCAGGCGCATGGTCAGTAACGGTGTGACCAGCAGCAGCACGATCGCCGCGCTGCCGTACAGGGGCGTCACCACCAGGTCGGTGATGCCCGGAGCCGCCTCGATATTTGCCAGACGCGGTTGCAGCATCGTGTAGGCATCGACCTGGGTCAGGAACAGATAGGCCAGGATAAACTGCAGAAGTCCCAGAATGGACCAGGCCAGCGGGGACAGAAACAGTGTTCTCAGTTCACGCGAGGCAATCGTGAAAATCATGCGCATGGTTTTTCACTCTGGTGTCGACTGGTCAGGGCAAGAAAAATTTCTTCCATGGTTTTTTTCTCCGGAACCAGCGCCAGCAGTCCGGCGCCGGAGGCGATAATGGTTTCGGCGATGCGTTCGGCAGGGTTGTGTTCCAGGTCGTGATGGATTCTGCAATGCTCCGGGGTGATCGGCTCGATGCTGTTGATTCCCGGCAGGCAGGAGAATTGTCCGAAATCGCAAGGGCGCCGGGTGCGAATGGTCAGCGATGCACTGTTCATGTGTCTTTCCAGACCGGCGATGGTCTCATGGAGCACCAGTCTGCCCTGATCGATGATTTGTACATGGGTGCACGATTCCTGTACCTCGGGGAGAATGTGGGTGGACAGAATGATGCCGTGTTCGGCGCCCAGTTCCCGGATCAGGGCGCGGATCTCCCGGATCTGTATGGGATCGAGTCCCACGGTCGGCTCATCGAGTATGATGATGTCCGGATTGTGCAGGATCGCCTGGGCAATGCCGATACGCTGCTGGAAGCCCTTGGAAAGATTGCCGATCAGGCGGCCGGCCACGTTATCCAGTCCGCAGCGGCGTTTGCTTTTGGCTATCGCCTGGTATTTAACCTGGCGGGGCAGCCGGTGCAGCGCGGCGCAGTATTCAAGATATTCCTGGACCGTCAATTCCCGGTAGAGGGGCGGATTGTCCGGCAGATATCCCAGTTGCTTTTTGGCGGCCCTGGGCTGGTCGAGCAGATCGATGCCATTGATGAAAATTTGCCCGGCACTGGGTGCCAGATTCCCGGAAAGCATTTGCATGGTGGTAGTCTTGCCGGCGCCATTGGGTCCCAGAAAACCCAGAACTTCTCCCCTGGCGACGCTGAAATCGACATCCCTGACCGCGCAATGATCGCCGTAATAACGGGATAGATGCCCGGCTTGAATGAGCGTGCTCATGCCGTTGGTCAGACTTTTTTCAACAGGCGTTGCACTTCGTCCTGCAATTGTTTGCGAAACAACAGGAATTTCCAGCGTTTACCCCCGCATTGCCGCCACAGTATCGCGGAACGGATACCGGCCAACAGTAACGAACGAATTTTATTGACGCTATCGGGATTGCCCAGATAAGTCTGTTCGCCGGTCACCATGATCCGTGGTTGCAGGGTGCTGATGGTGCTGTGATAGAGATCTCCCAGACTGGCCAGGACGTTTTCATGCAGGGGCCCGAAATGTTCGGCCTGGGCCTGGGTGCGTTCGATGCCGATATAAATCGTCTTCAGCATTTCGGGCTTTTTCGCCAGTTGTCTTTCCAGGAATACCAGCGAGGCGGAATAACGCGCCTGTTCCGGGTTGGCCGGCATGGCGCCGGATAATTGCTGCTGGAGCTGTTGCAGTCCGGTTTTGACCCCTTGCAGGCCACCGAAAACATTGGCGACACCCTCGGCATCGCTTTTCAGCAGACTGCCGATGCTGGCTTCCAGAGGTGCCTGATCGACCTTGCCGGTGGTGGCCAGTCGCTGTACCAGACAAGCGGCCTGGGCAATGCCGGCAAGGGCAATGGTTTGATTGGTCAGGGTGTTTTTTTGCATTGCATTCTATTCGGTTGCCGTCTGGTTGCAGGCAGTTTTCCCTTTGCACACCGGTTCAGTGGCTTTACCCTGCTGCAGCCAGGATTTTAACCCATTTTGCAGATGATAGATATTTTTCATGCCAGCCTGCCGGGTCAGAAAATCACCCACTATCCGGCTTCTGTTGCCGGAGCGGCAGACCAGCACTACCGGCTGTTCCGGACTGCTGCGCAATTTCCGCATCTGTTGCAGCCATTGCCGGGCATCGGCCTGGCCCCGGGCATCGAAGAACTGCAGGGTCTTGCTGCCCGGTATGATGCCGGTGCTTTGCCATTCCTGTTCCGTACGGATATCGATGACCAGTGCGTTTTCATGTCTTATTGCCTCCACTTGCGCGGGGCTGAGATCGGTCAGGGCATCGGCGGTGGCCGGCGCCGGGCCACAGGTCAGAAAAAGTGCCAGTATGAAAGTACTGAAAAGTTGCATGATATTATCCTGAATTCAGTGTCCAAATGTGTTTGCCGGTCATGACGTTGTTGTGCCGATACAGGTAAGGTATCGGGTGTTGGCCGCTGTTGAGGCGGCAACTGCGATGAATGATTACAGGCCGCCTTTCAGGAAAATACCACATTCAGCCTTTCTTGTCGCCCAGGGTTTCGTCCTGAAAGACTACTTCTGTTTTGGCACATTCGATAAAAACACCTGACAGGGTACGCATCGTGTACCGCTACATACATTAAACAGTAAAACCATACTGTCTGGTAAGTGATGTGTACCCTTCGTATATCAAAAAACCTGACAAAGTAGAACTGACGAAAGGTCAATGATTCCAACCCACGGGAAAAATTTTCGGCACTGTGTCATACAGCATGCGGTGGGAATCTTACTGGCATCGGCATGAGGGAAAACCTACCTGATTGCCGGTCAGCCACAGCACTTCCTCTGGCAAATCAAATATTACCCAGCACCTGGTTGGCCCAATGGATACTCTGCAGGTAGATATCGCCGATGGTTTTTTGTGACAGGCCGGTGCATTTGAGTTTCGACAGTTCCCAGTTTTCATAATGGATTGCGCAGCTCAGTGCTTCACCGGCGATACCTCTGTGATCGATGATCGCCTCGCAGACATCCCTGGGCAAGGGCAGTTGTGACAATGCCTCGGCAAGCGGAATGTCCAGCAACGCATCGAGATTGGAAAACATGCCGATGAGAAACCAATATTCATTTTCCGCGCCGATTTCGACTGCCAGCAATTCACACATCTTGCCGCGCACCAGGGAATTCTGCAGAATGGCGTGGGGTTTTTCCGACAGCGATGCCAGGGTCAGGATATTGACCCAGCGCTTTATTTCCTTCATGCCCAGGCAGGTCATGGCATGCAGGATGGAATTTATTTTGTTGGGTACGGCAAAGAATGCGGAATTGATATAGTGCAGGAGCTTGTAGCTGAGGCCGACGTCCCGGGAAATGATTTCGCTGAGTTCAGTAATTTCCACCTCGGGGTTATTGATGGCACTGATCAGCTCCAGCGCGGCGGCCTGATTGACACCGATACGTTTGCCCTGCACGATGTTGGGCTTGCTGAAAAAAAATCCCTGAAAATATTCGCAGCCAAAATTTTTCAGGGCGCGATATTCCTGATAGGTTTCGACTTTCTCGGCCAGGATCTTGACCTGGTAGGGCTTCAGGCGTCCGATCAGCTGCCGGCATTCATCGAGATCCATTTCCAGGACATCCAGTTTGATGATATCGGCGATTTCGATCAATGGAATCCAGTCGTCGGTGAAAACGAAGTCGTCCAGGGCGATGGTGTAGCCCAAGCGGGAGAATTCCCGGATATTTTCGATAATCTGCGCATTGACAGTGACATTTTCCAGCACTTCGATGACCACCCGGTCCCTGGGCAGATGCAACGGCGTTTTGGCGATGATATTCTGGCTGGTAAAGTTGATGAAGGGCTTGTCGGGACCGACGATTTTATTCAGGCCGAATTCCAGCAGGGTGTCGGTAATGATCTGGTTGGTGGCGCTGGTTGCGCCATGCGCTTCATCGAGATCGAAATCATTGCCCCGGAAGAGGATTTCATAGCCAAAGTTTTCCAGGTTTTTGTCAAGGATCTGCTGTCGACCGATCAGGAATTCCGCCATGATAGTAGTGTGTTTGTCAGTTGCCGCTATCCTTCAATATTAGTTGAATTGAGCCATTTGTTGAGAAAATTGAGGTTTTATTGCATGATAATGGCCATCGTTGGGTAAAATCAATTCACACTCCTGGAGAAAAACATGGCAAATGAAGTCACCCTGACTGTCACCGGCATGAAATGCGGTGGCTGCGAGAACACCGTGAAAACGAAATTACAGGGCCTGGATGGCGTGCTATCAGTGGCGGCATCACATAAGGATAATACCGTCACAATACAATACGATGCAGCCAGGGCCGATCTGGATGGCATCAAACAGATCATTGCCGACGCTGGCTATACAGTCGAATAAATATGGCCGGAACGGGGTCGTGGATAATTCAGGATGCAGGTTCAAGGTAGCGATATGACGGTAGATAGTACTGACGACAGTTCAGAGGAGATACGCCTGTCGATTCTGGGCATGAGCTGTGCCGGTTGTGTCAGCGCGGTGGAGGGGGCGCTGAACAGTGTTGACGGCACAACTGCAGTAAATGTCAATTTTGCCGATCATTCCGCGCTGGTCAAGGGGCATGTGGACCCGGAAAAGCTGGTCCGTGCGGTCAGGGATGCCGGCTATGATGCGGCGGTCATGGAAGGCTTCGAGGATCCGGCGGAGCAGGAGGCGCAGGAGCATGAACGCTACCGGCAGCTGCTGAAGAAATCCGTCGTGGCCGGCGCATTCGGTCTGCCGTTGATGTTTGCCGGACAGCTTGGCTGGCTGCCGCACATCGGATCCCAGACCGGCGCCTGGTTCTGGCCTCAGGTTGCCTTGCTTACTCTGGGAATTCTGGTTTATTCGGGCTGGCATTTCTACAGCGGTGCGGTCAAGGCGCTGCTCCTGGGGCAGGCCAATATGGATACCCTGATCGCATTGGGTACCGGAGCTGCCTGGTTCTATTCCTGCGTGATCATCGATTATTCGGATACCCTGCCTTCCCTCGCCAGACACGCCTATTTCGAGGCGTCGGTGATCATTCTCGCCTTTATCAATCTCGGTACGGCCCTGGAGACCCGGGCGAGGGGCAAGACCTCCAGCGCCATTCGCCAGTTGATCGGCCTGCAGCCGCGCACCGCCAGGGTGATCAGGAATGGTGTAGAGCAGGATATCCCCATCGAAGAGGTGGGGCTGGGGGCGACCCTGAGAGTGCGGCCCGGCGAAAAAATCCCGGTCGATGGCGTGGTCATCGAAGGCCATTCCAGCGTCGATGAGTCGATGCTCACCGGCGAACCATTGCCGGTGGAAAAGCTCCAGGGCTCGGAAGTCGCGGCAGGAACCATGAACCAGAAAGGCAGTTTTCTGTTTCGTGCAACCCGCATCGGCAGAGACACGGCACTGGCGCAAATCATTCACAGTGTCCGTCAGGCGCAGAACAGCAAGCCGGCCATCGCCAGACTGGCGGACCGGATTTCTGCTGTTTTCGTTCCGGTCGTGGTGCTGATATCCCTGCTGACGTTTTTGGCATGGATGGCCCTTGGTCCCGAACCGGCGCTGGGTTATGCCTTCGTCACGTCGATGACGGTGCTGGTCATTGCCTGCCCCTGCGCTCTGGGGTTGGCCACGCCGATCTCGGTGATGGTTGCCGTTGGTCGGGCGGCGCAGTCGGGGATTTTGATCCGCAACGGCGAGGCGCTGCAGACAGCCGGAAAACTGAATTGCGTGATTCTGGACAAGACCGGTACGGTGACGGAGGGCAAGCCGACCGTGTCGACCATCGAAGCGGCCGCTGGCTATGATCAGGATGGGGTTTTGCAACTGGCCGCCAGTATAGAGTCGGGCTCGGAGCACCCTCTGGCCTCGGCAATCCTGGCAGCTGCCGAAGAACGGCAACTGCCCATCAAAAAAACCAGTAATTTCGAGGCCGTCGCGGGTCTGGGCGTGATCGCCCGGATCGACGATCACGCCGTATGCTTTGGCAATGCGGCGTTGATGGCCCGACAGAATATCCGGATCGGGTCCTGGCAGAAAAAACTGAAGGCCCTGGCGGAACAAGGACAGACACCGATGCTGCTGGCGGTCGACCGGCAAGTGGCCGGCATCGTCGCGGTTTCCGATCCGATCAAGAAAGATTCGGCGCAGGCCATAGCGCGGCTTCGGGAGCAGGGCGTGAGAGTGTTGATGGTCACCGGTGACAACGAAGTCACGGCCCGGGCGATCGCCAGTCAGGCGGGTATCACGGAAATTCGTGCCCAGGTGCTGCCCCGGGACAAGGTAGAGGTGGTCAGGCAACTGCAGCAGCAGGGAGAGTTTGTCGGTATGGTCGGGGATGGCATCAACGATGCGCCGGCGCTGGCGCAGGCCAATGTCGGCATGGCCATCGGCACCGGCACCGATGTCGCCATCGAGAGCGCCGACGTGGTGATCATGCAGGGGTCCCTGGCCAAAGTGCCGGAGGCTATCGCGCTGTCCAAGCTTACCTTGAGAAATATCAAACAGAATCTGTTTGGTGCTTTCATCTACAATGCATTGAGTATCCCGATCGCCGCCGGGGTGCTCTATCCAGTCTTCGGTCTTTTGCTGAATCCGATGATCGCCGGTGCGGCCATGGCGATGTCATCTGTTACAGTGGTCAGTAATGCCAACCGCCTGCGTTGGATTGCAATCAACGGGAGAGTACAATGAAACTGTTTATCTATCTATTAATGATGCCGGTACTGTTTGTGGCTGGCTGCGGAGATTCCTCCACCCCCGGCAAGCCGGGGCTGAGCGGTGCGGCAGTGCAGTTGCGGGGTATCGTCGCCAACCGGGAAGGTCCGGTCAGCGCAGGGCAGGTGGTCATCAGGGACAGCAATGGCCGGACCATCGCCACGGTGCAGCTGCAGGGTCAGAAGGGTTATAGCGCGACGATTCCCGCCAATACCAGTTATCCCATTATTCTTTCGGTCAGCAATGAGGGTAAGGAATTGCGCGCCGTGGTGCTGAATCCGGAAACGGAGAAGCAGGATATCACGGTCATGTCCACGCTGGTGGTCGAATCGGCGGAAAATCTGGGTGGCTTCACACGGGAAAACATGGCCAGGGCCGCGACCAATGCAATCAATCAGAGCCGCACCAAATCCGGCAAGGGCACCGTGGCGGGTTTCAAGGGCGATCCCACCAAGCAGTTTGGCGGCTGGCATTGACAGCACACCACAGCGCACACTGCGCGTAGCCGGTAGTAAGCAATTGTACATGCCAGTCACCGATGCTTTTGCTCTTGACAGGCAGTGCGTTGGCCAGATTTCCAACCAGCAAACTCTAAATTCAATGCAATGAAGAAACTGCAATGCGCGGTCATTGGCTGTGGTTATCTGGGCAAATTTCATGCCGAGAAATATGCCTCGCTCCCGGATTGTCAATTGACGGCCGTGGTCGACACAAATCCCGAGGTCGCCAGGAAAATCGCCAGT
>JAJRWJ010000030.1 GCA_024276805.1 Gammaproteobacteria bacterium | reverse complement strand
CATACCCAGCAATCCACCGCGCCTGCTCATTGCCTGGCGGGCCGTCTGGTTGTGCTGGTAGGCCCTTTGCTGACTGGCGGAACGGGCCGGCATGGTGGATCGCCGGTAGGGACTGCTGTAGGCAGACTTGCCGCCAAACGAGCGGGCGCCGCCAAAGCGTTTCGCCTGGGCATCGGTGATGCCGGCAAACATCAACCCCAGGCCGAGAAACAGGGTGATAAAAATTGCGCTGCTATTGTTCATAATTCGTGTCGCGTATGTTTGTCTTTCCAATGATCGATCGAAATTCATCATCGTTGTCGTTGCATGATGACCGGCCGGCACAGCAGTCTGCACACTCGCTCCAGCCCCGGCAATATTCTCCCACTTTAACACTATTCCGGGCAATTTATCATTTTTAAACTGCCTGGCTGTTGAAGAAAACTGTCAAATGGCTTAGAATCCAGCCGATGAACGGACGGTTGCGCAATTTTTTTATCATACTGCTGGTGCAAATACAATTTTTTGCACCGCTGGTGCATGCGCATTCCGGGCTGTCACAGATCGGCGCCGGCATCCATTTGCCCGGACTGGAATTCATCAACCATGATCACGGCTCCGGCAACTTTGCCGCCTCCAGCCTACGCCCTGGCCAGGAAGGCGTTCTGGTCAATATCAGCTCCGGCATCAAGCACAAATGCGCCATCCAGGATGTATTGCCCGATGTTTTCATTCTACCCGAAGACATGCCGCTGAGCACTGCATCGAACCATAAAGACGGTAATTTTTCGCCGCATGGCCATCCCGCTGGCCTGCAGGCGCAACCAATCGCACACTCTCCCAGAGCTCCTCCCGCACTGTAACCTCCCCGGCTTGCTCCAAGCCAAAATATCCATTATTGAATTTCAGAGCACATTGCTCTGCAGCATCACCCGATTCCTGGCAGCAGAACTGCCATGACAGCGGTGTAATCCGCTATTAGGAGTTATTATGCACGGTATGAATCCAACCGTCTGGCTGGTTCCTGTCTGGCTGTTTCTCGCCCCCCCCGTTGTGGGGCAGGAACAGCAGATTGTCCCCCACTTTGATCTGATCACGGTCGATCCACAATTGACCTTGCCCGAGGTCATCGACCTGACCCTGGAAAAATATCCCGAAGGCGCGCTGCTGCCGGCTCTGCAGCAGGAAGCGGAAGCCTTGCAGCGGCGTGGTGACAGCTGGCTAGCAGGAGCGCTGAGCGCGGTGTTTTACTATCGCAACAGCTGGGCGAACAGCGCCGTCAATACCGGCGCGCCGGAATTTCAAGGCGCGATCGAGATGCCGCTGTGGAATTGGGGGCAAAGAGCCGCCGGACAGCAATTGGCCAGGGACGCGACCAAAGCGGGCGAACTGCAGGCCAGGGTAATCAAATTGCAAGTCGCCGGTCTGGTGCGCAAGGCCTTGTGGGATTTACAACTGGTGAGCAATCGCCATGAGCTGGCGGAGCGTGTCTACAGCGTGGCGAAAAAGCTGGCGGCAACGGTGCGGCGCAGAGTCGAACTGGGCGATCTGCCACGCTCCGACCTGCTGCTGGCGCAAAGTGAACAATTAGCGGCCAAAACGGCGCTGGTGCGCGCCGAGGCCGAGGAAATGCATGCCCGCAAACGCTTCTCCATACTGACGCAAATGACGCGCATTCCTGAACATTTCAGCGAAGAACAAAGCGACACAACCGCGATTGACAGCCAGCATCCGCTGCTGCAGGCAATGGACGCCCGGATTGCACGAAAAAAAGCCGAACTGAAGTGGGTGAAAGCGACCGGCTCGGGACAAACCACCGTTGCCCTGGGTGGCAATTCGCAGCGCGGCGTCAACCCTGATATTGGTGTGGAAACGATGACCTTTCAAATCAATGTGCCGTTTGGTGGCAGCGCCCACCTGGCGCCGAAAATTGCCTCCGCCAACCTGCAGCTGACCGAGACGCAGGCGCAGCGCAATCAGCTTTATCGACGCCTGATCAGCAATTTTCATGAAGCGGAACACGCTCTGGAGGTCGACAGAACAGAAATGACAATTTCCCTGCAAAGAAAAAAACTCGCCGAGGAATACATGCACATGGGCCGGATCAGCTTTGCCGCTGGAGAAATCGACTTGCTGGACTTTCTGAGGATTCAGTCGCGTGGCTTTGCCGCCATCAAGGAAGCCAACGAGCGCAGCATTATTTTGCAGCGCGATATCGCCCTATTCAACCAGGCTGTCGGAGTACTGCCATGAAATTTTTTTTGAAGAATCTTTTTCTCTATGCATTCTGGGCTACCGCGAGCCTTGCCAGCGCCGGGGAACATATCACCATCACCCAGCAGCAGTTGCAAAACCTGAACATCAAACTGGATAAAATCCACACTACCAGGGACATTCCCCTGTTGTCCGTACCGGCCACCGTGGTGGTGCCACCGGATCGGGAATTCATCGTCAGCAGCACCCAGCCGGGCCTGGTCAGCCAGCTGCTTGCCGCGGTCGGCGATACGCTGGTAAAGGGCCAGCCGCTGGCCCGGATCAAGAGTCCCGGCTTTGTCGTCCTGCAGAAACAATTTCTCGATGCGCATAAACAGCACAGTTATTACCGGTCGGTTTATCAGCGCGACAAACAACTCTGGCAGCAGGGCGTCATTGCCGAGCGACGCTGGCAAAACACCCGCAAACTTTACAGCGAAACCATCAATGCAGAAAATGAAGCCCGTCAGCTGCTGGTGATCGCCGGAATGACCGACAAGGCCATCGAGCAACTGCGCCGCAGCGGCAGACTGCAGACAGAATTATTGATCCTGTCGCCGGTCAGCGGCGTGGTGCTGCAACGTATGACCGTTGCCGGCGCTCTGATTACCGCGCCGGCGCCTCTGTACCGGGTCGCCAGCCTGGAGCAATTGTGGCTGGAGATGCATATTCCCCAGGAGCGTATCGATCGCATCCAGGCTGGCGACCGGGTAACGATAGCGGACAGCAGCACCGTGGCGACCATCAGTCTGCTGGGGCAAAATGTCAATATGCGAAATCAATCGGTTTTGGTCCGGGCTGTCATCGATACCCCGCAGCCGGATCTCAGGGTCGGACTGACGGTCGACAGCCGGATTTTTCATGTGGCGGAACAGCAACTGTTCAAATTACCCCTCGCAGCAATCGCCAAGCATGAAGGACAGGCCTACATCTTCGTGCGCACCGAACAGGGCTTTGTCGTAAAAGCCGTACAGGTGATCGCCGATGAACAGGCGCACGCCATCGTTTCCGGAGATCTGCACGTCGACCGGGATATGGTCGCCATCAACGGCGCGGTAACCTTGAAGGGCATCTGGCTGGGGCTTGGCGAAGAAGAGGGCGAAGAATAATGTCCAGATTGATCCATTTCGCACTGACGCAGCGCATTTTGATGTTGCTGCTGGTGGCTCTGCTTTGTGGCGGCGGCTGGTATGCGTTCAGCAATCTGCCCATCGACGCCTTCCCCGATGTCTCACCCACACAGGTCAAGATCATCGTCAAGGCGCCCGGCATGACGCCCGAAGAGGTCGAAGCACGCATCACCATCCCGGTCGAGCTGGAATTGCTGGGTATCCCCCGGCAGGTCATGCTGCGCTCGATCGCCAAATATGCGCTCACCGATATCACCATCGACTTTGCCGAAGGCACGGATATCTACTGGGCCAGACAGCAAATTGCCGAAAGACTGAACACCGTGTGGGGGAATCTGCCCAAGGGCATAAGCGGTGGCATTGCCCCGATGACCACCCCGCTGGGGGAAATGTTCATGTTTACCATCGAGGGCGAGGGACTTTCCCTGATGCAGCGACGCAATCTGCTGGACTGGGTGATCCGGCCGGCGTTGCGCACGGTGCCGGGAGTGGCCGATGTCAATGCCCTGGGGGGGCTGGTCAGAACCTTCCAGGTGGTGCCGGACAACACCAGCATGGCCGCCAGAGACATCAGCATGCAGCAGCTGATCACGGCATTACAGCGCAACAACCGCAATGACGGCGCCGGACGCATCAATGAAGGCGAGGAAGCGCTGCTGGTGCGGGCCGAGGGCCGGATAAAAACCCTGGATGACATTCGCGCCATCGTGGTCGCCAATATCGATGCCGTTCCGGTCCGTATCGGCGATATAGCCAGGGTCGAGATCGGCTCCCTGACCCGTTATGGCGCAGTCACCCAGAATGGCCAGGGGGAAACGGTGGAAGGGCTGGTACTGAGTCTGCGCGGCGCCAATGCCCGCCGCACCGTGGATAACATCGAGAAAAAACTGCAGGAAATCAGCGCCGGTTTTCCACCCGGTGTATCGATCAGCGTTTTCTACAACCGCGGAAATCTTGTAGACCTGGCCATCGATACCGTCGCCAGCGCCTTGCTGGGCGCCATCGTGCTGGTGATCATCACGCTGATTCTGTTTCTCGGCAACCTGCGGGCGGCGCTGACCGTGGCGCTGGTTTTGCCGCTGGCGGCTTTTTTCACCTTTATCATGATGCGCTTTGCCGGCATGACCGCCAATCTGATGAGTCTCGGCGGTCTGGCCATTGCCATCGGCATGCTGGTGGATTCCGGCGTGGTGGTGGTGGAGAATGTCATCACCCATCTCGCGCAACGGGAAACAGCCCAACGCCTGCCGCATCTGCACATCATCTACCGGGCCACCCGCGAGGTTGCGGCGCCGGTCGCCTCCGGCACGCTGATCATTATCATCGTGTTTCTGCCGCTGCTGACGCTGCATGGACTGGAAGGCAAACTGTTTACCCCGGTCGCCTTGAGCATCGTGTTTGCACTGGGCGGCGCGCTGCTGCTGTCCTTGACCATAATACCGGTATTGGCTTCGTTGCTGTTGACGCGGGTCGCCGAGGAGGAACCCTGGCTGTCCCGACAGGCGCATAAAATTTATCAACCGGTACTGGCCTGGTGCCTGGCGAACAGCAAGAAGCTGTTTACCGCCGCAGGCCTGCTGTTGCTGGTCACGGTGTTCATTTTTCTGCAAATCGGCAGCACCTTCATGCCCACGCTGGATGAAGGCGATATTATCGTGCAGCTGGAAAAACTGCCATCCATTTCCCTGGAGAAATCTGTCGATCTGGATATTCAGGTACAGAAAAACATCCTCGCCAAAGTTCCCGAGGTCACCCGCATCGTCGCCAGAGTGGGTTCCGATGAAATTGGCCTGGATCCAATGAGCCTCAATGATACCGATGTGTTCATGGTGCTTAAGCCGAAACAGCAATGGCGCATGGACAGCAAGGAGGAACTGATCGACGCCATTCGCCAGGCCATGGCGGAAACCCCCGGCATCGCCTATGGTTTCACCCAGCCGATACAGATGCGCGTCGCGGAAATGCTCACCGGCGTGCGCGGCGACGTGGCGGTCAAGTTGTTTGGCGAGGATTTGAACGTGTTGAACCAGAAAGCCAAGGAAATTGCCGAGGTATTGAAGGATGTTGCCGGCGCAACCGATGTCTTCGTCAAGCAGAACGAGGGCATGCAGTTTCTGCAGCTGAGCATCGACAGGCTTGCCGCCGGGCGGCTGGGACTGGATGGCGACAGTCTGGAAACCATGCTGCGGGCGCAGATCGAAGGACTCAATCTTGGTATCGTTCAGGAAGGTATCAAGCGTACCCCGCTGACTATCCGTGGGACAAGCAGCACCGCCAACCTGGCGAACCTGCGCATTCCCCTGCCCGGCGGTGGCCAGGTGGCGCTGAGCACGGTAGCCAGGCTGGAAAAAGTGGAGGGCGTGGTCAGCGTGGCAAGGGAAAAGGGGCAACGCTTCACGGTGATCCGCAGCAATGTCCAGGGACGTGATCTGGTCGGCTTTGTCGATGATGCGCGCCGGGCGGTTGCGGATCGGGTCGCGCTTCCCGCCGGCTATCACCTGCAATGGGGCGGGCAATTCGAAAACCAGCAGCGCGCCGCGGCCACGCTGAGCCTGGTGATACCGATATCCATCGGCTTGATCTTTCTGCTGCTGTTCGCCACTTTTCATTCCGTGCGGCAGGCGGTGCTGGTGCTGTCCAATATCCCCCTGGCGATGATCGGTGGGGTATTCGCCCTGTGGCTCTCCGGCGAATACCTGTCGGTGCCGGCATCGGTTGGTTTCATCACGTTGCTGGGCATTGCCGTACTCAATGGCGTGGTCATGGTCAGTTATTTCAATCAGCTGCGCGCCACCGGCATGCCCATGGCCAAAACCGTACGGATCGGTTCGGCGCGCCGCCTGCGACCGGTGCTGATGACCGCCAGCAGCACCGCATTTGGCCTGCTTCCGCTGTTGTTCGCCACCGGCCCCGGCTCCGAGATTCAACGTCCGCTGGCTATCGTGGTGATTGGAGGACTGGTGTCGGCGACCTTTCTGACCCTGATCCTGCTGCCCATTCTCTATCAAATATTCGGTGAAGCCCGGGAGGTGCAGCCATGAGCGGCCAGGAATTTCTGGTAACCCTGAACGTCCCGCCGAGTCTGGAAGAGGACATCGTCGATTTACTGTTGACCTTTGAGTCCGAGGACGGCTTCAGCAGCCTTCCGGTCAACGCCCATGACCACCGCAACCTCAATCTGTCGCTTTCCGAACAGGTCAGCGGCCGGCAGAAACAGATCCGCTTCCAGATGTATATCCCCGAACAGCAGCTGCCCCGTCTGGTGGAAAAGCTGCGCCAGGAATTCAGCGGGTCGGGCATACGTTACTGGGTGCTGCCGGTCATCGATAATGGTTATATTTGAGCTGTTTTGGCAATCGCGGCTGAAGACATTCCTACGCCTCAAGCGGTCGGCAAACCATCAAATTATGCATAATATCGGTGCGCGTCGATGCTGCAGGAGCAGCTTCAGCGGCGATTTTCCTGCCTTTCAATTCTCTGCCACCGCCATGCCCCGTTGCACTGCCGGTCGTTGTCGGAGCTGTTTGCACCAGCGCCCGATATGGACATAGTCTGACAACTGCCGTTCCTGACTCAAAACCGCCGGCAACGTCGTGATATCGGCAATCGTGTATTCCGCCCCGGCCAAAAATTCATGCTCAGCCAGTTGCTGATCGAAGTGCCGGTACAGCCCGTGGATACGCTCCTG
>JAJRWJ010000357.1 GCA_024276805.1 Gammaproteobacteria bacterium | reverse complement strand
TCGATGCGTTTTCTACCAGTCAATAATTTTTGCCCCAATTCGGTGACTACAGCGCCCCTGCCTCGCTCCAGCCGCGCCAGAGGATATCCCAGCAGCGACTGCCAGTTCTGCAGCAAGCCCCAGGCATGCCGGTAGGAGATTTTACAAATTAGCGCTGCGGCACGCAGCGACCCCTCATCATCAATCGCCTGCAACAGCCTGAACAGCTCCTCGGGCATTTCCTCGCTCTGCCCGCTGCCAGCATGCCAGCGCAAATCGAAATGCAGTTCAATACTGAATCCGGCCCGTCAGGACTTATGCATTGCCGCTGTCATTGCTTACGCGCATTGGGCTTGAACAAGGTCTGGCCTGCCATTTGAAAACCGGCAATTGCTTGCTGCCCTTGTGTCGAAGTCATCCAGTCCATGAATAGCAATGCCTGCTGTTTTTTCACATGCGGATGTTTTTCAGGATTCACCAACATCAGGCTGTATTGGTTGAAAAGCCTGGGATCCCCCTGTACAAGCAAGACCAGATCGGCCTTGTTTTGAAACGCCAACCAGGTGGCGCGATCGGAAATCGTATAGGCATCTCCGGAGGCCGCGGTCATGTTCAACACCGCTCCCATGCCTGCCCCGGCCTCCTTGTACCAGGTCCCTTGTGCATCGGCTGGATCGATTCCTGCCTCCCGCCATAGACGCCGTTCAAGACGGTTGGTGCCGCTGTCGTCACCCCGGGAAATAAACGACGCCCCGCTGCCGGCAATTTTCTGCAAGGCGGTGACGGCATTTTTCATCTTGTCGATCCGGGCTGCATCCTTTTCCGGCCCGACGACAACAAAATCATTGTACATCACCTCGCGCCGGTCGATGCCATAACCCTGCCTGATAAATTGTAATTCACCGATTCTGTCGTGGACCAGCAACACATCGGCATCACCGTTTTCTCCAATTTTCAGCGCCTGCCCGGTGCCCACCGCAACGACGCGTACTTCGATGCCGGTGCGGCGCTGGAACAAAGGCAGATAGTAATCGAAAAAACCAGAGGCCTGCGTCGATGTTGTCGATGCCAGCGTTATGAAATCTTCCCCGGCCTGGGCTTGACCGGCAAGGGCAATGCACGCTGCCCACAGGCACAACAATATGTTTCTGATCAATTTCATGAATTCAACTCTCCGAAATTAAAACACCAATTAACAAGGCAGTTCACCTTGTATGAACGCTCTGGCCAGCGGATTTTCAGGCCCGTCAAAGAATTGCCGTGCGGGAGCCTGCTCCAGCAATCGGCCTTGATGCAAAAACAGCACCTCATCGGCCAACCTTCTTGCCTGTCCCAGATCATGGCTCGTCAAGACCACCTTGGTGCCGGCTCTGCTGAACTGCCTGATCAGGCTTTCCATGAATAGCGTCGCGGTGGGATCGATGTTCGCGGTCGGTTCATCCAGAAAGACGATCTCGGGATGCACGGCCCAGGCTCGTGCCAATGCCAGTTTCTGCCGCTCTCCTCCTGAAAGCACGCGGGCGCCGCGGCGCTCGAGATGGGCCAACCCGGCCAGCTGCAGACAGGCCTCGATACGCTGCCGCCGCTCCTGCTTCGCCACTCCCCGCAGTCGCAATACATAATCGATATTAGCCGCTACCGAACGGCGCAGCAGCACAGGCTGTTGAAAGACCATGGCCTGCCTGCTGCGCACCAGCAGCTTTGAAGTACTTTGCCAGTCAACTTCGCCACGGACTGGCGCCAGCAGGCCATGGCATATTTTCAACAGCAGGCTCTTGCCGGCACCGTTGGGTCCCAGAATTACCGTCAATGGTCCGCGCTCCAGCTCGAAGGAGATATCGTCCAGCAGACAATGCCCCGCAGCCTCGAAGCTGACGCCTGTCAACCTGAGTGGAAGAATGTCCGGTTTTCCGCCCGCTGCACATGCCGGCACAGCGTACCGATCGATCACTTCAACCATATGCGCGTTCCGCATAAGCCTTGGAAAAGGCCACAGCCGCATTGACCAGGCACGCCAGGGCAATCAATACCATCCCCAATGCCAGGGCGATGGTCAGGTTTCCCTTTGATGTTTCCAGGGCAATCGCCGTGGTCATCACCCGCGTATGGTGCATGATATTGCCACCGACTATCAGTACCGCGCCCACTTCCGAGATCGCCCTGCCGAAGCCCGCCAGCATCACCGTCAGCAGACTGAAGCGTCCTTCCCAGAGCAGGGTCTGCAACATCGTCCAGCGGCTGGTTCCCAGAGACAACAACTGTTCCCGGTATTCCAGCATCAGGTCGGCGACAATCTGCTGGGTCAGGGCGGCAATCAGCGGTGTCACCAGCAACCATTGGGCTATGATCATCGCACTTTCAGAAAACAGCAGACCAAGGTTCCCCAGTGGTCCTGCCCGTGACAACAGCAGGTATACCATCAGACCGACAACCACGGGCGGCAGCCCCATCAGGGCATTCAACAACACCAGAATCGAGCCACGCCCCGGGAAGCGCCACACCGCCAGCACCGCCCCCAGCAAAAAACCAGACACGGCAGCCAGCACTGTCGCCGTCAAACTGACTCGCAGAGACAAAACGATTATCTCCAGCAGGGAATCATCCAATTCCAGCATCATCTGCACTGCCGTCTGCAAAACGCCACCCAGACCCTGCATGCGTCACCAATATGCAAAAAATTACATATTAGCAAAAACATCCATATAGCGCCATACTTGATTTATAGCCTATAAATATGAAATTACTTGCCACTTTGATATTAAAATCCAAAGCGCCTGGGGCTTGCCCATCGGCATCATTTTTACGCTCCACACAGATGCCTATCGGCTAGCGAAATTGACAAAGGGGAATATCGACAAATAAACAATCAAAGCAATAATCGCCAGATAAAAGATCAATTGCCATGGCTTGCGTCTACCCCTGGCCAGCATGCTTTCCGTTTTCCCGGCATCCTGCAGCGCTGCATATTCGGCCCTGACCCTGCGCAGCCGTTCCCTTTGATAGCCATCGAGCAACTCCCTTGCCTGCTGCAACTGTCTGCCATCTTTCAGCCAGATCGCCGCAGTGGCAGTCCCCCACTTGCCCGCCGTCGTTTCATAATAGGCAATATCATGATCAACCAGTAATTCCCGGACTTCCTGCGCCTCGTCTTCTGGCACACCGTCAAGCTTGAAAATCAAATCTGTCATTTTTACTGTAAAAATCAAACGTCAATGCTGCATCAGCAGATAAAATTCCGGTGTTTTTTGACTATACTGAACAAAACAATTTCCTGAGGTATGAACATGCGATCAACACTGTGTTTATTGATATTTTTCTTTTCCGCCCATAGCCATGCCGGCGTCTATAAATGCATCGACAACAATGACAGAATCACCTATCAGAATCAACCCTGCACCAATCAGGAACTGGCTTCTGAAATTGATTTGACTTCGGGCACCAAGATCAGTCTGGAGGAGGAAAGGAGAAGAAACCTTCTGGCACGGAAGAAACTGGAACAGCAAAAAATCGCCCAGCGGCAACTTGCAGAAAAACAGGCCCGACTGCTGCAGGAAAGCATCGAGGAAACCAGGATTAACCAGCGACTCATCAAAAGTCATCCAAAACAATATTCCGCTTTTGCCATCCCCCCTTACACTCAGGGAGAACGCCCTGCACTGGTGGAAAATTTCAAATCACGTCTGCCGGAAATCGAACGCTTCAGAAGAAAAGCGGCACAGCACATTCTCGCTGGCGGCAAATGCGGCCGCGTGGAAGCTTCGGAACTGAATTCCAGAAGCAGCGGCGACAATCTGGTGTTTCTGGTGGACTGCAGCAGCGGCCTGCAGACTTATGTGGAAGAACAGCAGCTCAGCGGCAAATAGCGGTTAATGGCCCACTCCAGATTGAGCGGGTGGTGGTGAAATACAACGACTGGGTGTGCAACGCGTCCGTTTTGTTGGGTTTCGCTCCTCGGACACAACCTGTGCGCCCCTCGCGCATCACCACCCTGCCACGCACTTGAAGTCACAACCGGCCATGCCGCATACCAACAGACTGCCGGCTGGTGCTGATCCTGCGAAACCCGACATACTGTCTGGTCAATGTTTTTCCTGATTAATCAAAACCAAAACACTGCGCGCCACGGTTCGATTTCCTGTACAGGCAACAACTGGAATTCTATCGGCCGTCATGGTCGATTGCAACGGGCTGTTCCTGCTTGTATTTCACCGACCGCACATGTCTGTACAGCAACCCGCAGGCAATACCCAGGACATGCAGCAGCGCCGTGGCGCTGACAAATCCAGCCATATACAAAAAACCATTCAGATCAGCCGGCATTTCCCCACCATGACTGATGCCGTGAAACAACGCAAAACCAGCCACGATCAGCATACTCGCCGGTGACGAAAAGCGCGTCGACCGGGTGATGAAAACCGCCAGCAGCACGCAGGATGAAAGAATCCCGGCTTCCACGTAGGCGCCGTCGAATCCAGCCATTCCCAGCAGGCTGGATGCCGCCATGATGCCTGTGAAGGTCAATGGCAGCAGCCAGGTTTTTGCGCCGCCAAGCTGCACGGCCCAGATTCCGACAGCCAGCATCGCCAGCAGGTGGTCGACACCCGAGAGAGGATGCATCAACCCCTGCAGCATGCCGGATGCCTGCAGCGTACCGGTATGGGCAAAGGCCGGCATCGGAAGCAACAGGATGATCGATGCTGTCACTTGGTATACTACTTTCATGGCTCCTCCTTTACATTTCAACTTCTGTTAAAGATTCATTTCCCGGCGGATGGGAAGCCACAATCAACTGCGCAATCCCGGCATCCCCCCTCCGAACAGAACTGCATCAAACAACCTGCAGTTCCCTGATTTTCATTTCCTGCCCCTGAATGACCGTAATCCCAAAACTGCCGCAGACAGGACAGGGATCATGCAGGGTCTGCAGCTGCACCTGCCGCCGGCATTGCCGGCACTGACCGATGCCCCTGACGCACTGGATTTCCAGATCGGCATGCTCCGCCAGTGTACCCCGCATCACAGCGGCAAAACCGAAGCGCAGGGCATCCTCCGCGACACAGGACAACTCCCCGATTTCCAGGCTGACTTTGAGCACCCGGGTAAAACCCTGCTCCCGGGCGCTGCATTGCAGGATTTCCAGAACATTTTCCAACAGCGAGATTTCATGCATCAATCAACGCCAGCCTCTGCCGCCAGACCCCGGCATCCGGCTCTTTCAACAGACTTTCCACAAATTGCCCGGCCTGCAGCAGATTCCGTTCGGCATGGCTGCTCAAAGTATCACCCAGGGCAAATTTTTCCGCCCCGATTTTCAGCAAAAAACCGGGCGGCGGCGTTTCCCGGGTAATCGACCGGTAGACCTGCAGCAGCGCCGCAGGACTCATCGCATGCGTGGTATAGCTGTTGTCGCGGGCTGGAGCCAGCAGACTCAACTCAAAAGGGCCGCGGCAGTCCATGGCGGCATCGACAAACAGCACCAGATCCCGCTGTTGCAGGTCCAGCGCGTGTTCTATCTGCAGTTGAAAATCCATCAGAAACTCACAGCCCGGCCAATGCGCACGGCTGTTCTGCAACTGTTCCAGCAGCATGGGCGCCAGCGCATCGTCACCGCGACTGGGATTGCCGCAGGCAAAAACCAGAACCGGCTCAGGCATCGGCAAGCGATCTTTGCAGCATCCCGTCGCTTTCCCTGACCAGCCTGTCGATCACCCGGCCACTGGCATCGACCAGTTCCAGCTGCAGCGGCATTTTGCCCAACGCATGTGTGGCGCAGGACAGACAGGGGTCATAGGCGCGAATAGCGACTTCCAGATGATTCAACAGTGGTTCGGTCAATTCCCTGCCATCCAGATAAGTGGCGGCCACCTGCCGCACCGATTCATTCATCGCCTGATTGTTGCTGGTGGTGGAAACGATCAGATTGGCCTTGGTGACGATATCGTTTTCGTCAATCTGGTAATGATGGAACAACGTGCCTCGGGGCGCCTCGATCACGCCAATGCCTTCACAGCGTTTTTCGCCCTGCAGCAGCAGATCCTGAGACAGAACATCAGGGTCATGCAGCAGACCCTGGATGGATTCGGCGCAATGCAGTACTTCGATCAGGCGCGCCCAATGCGTCGCCAGGGTGCTGTGAATCATCGGCTCGTCGCCATGCGCCTTGAAATCCTGCCGCGCTGCTTCGGCCTTCGGGGTATCGATGCGATCACAGATGTTGACCCGTGCCAGCGGACCGACGCGATACCAGCCCTGCTCGCTGCCCAGGGACAGCAGATAAGGGAACTTCATGTAGGTCCAGGACTTGACCTGTTCATGGATGATCTCGTTGTACCGGCAATAATCCTGATGATCGAGAATGATGCCCCCCTGCCTGTCTCTGGCCCGGATGCCGCCATGATAAAGTTCCAGTGCGCCGCTGGACTTGACCAACCCTAGATAGTGGCTGCGTATCGTGGCAAATTGATCGTAATAGGGCAGATTCGAACAATGCACTTTTTTGATCAGGGCAACCGCCTGTTCAGCCCATTTCAGGATCTGACCAATATCCTCCAGCAGATAATCCCGCTCTTCCCGGCTCAACGATTTGTTCATGCCGCCGGCAATGGCGCAGGTGCCGTGAATACGCTTTCCGGAAACCATACGGATCACTTCCTGGCCGTATTTGCGCATTTTCACGCCCTGCAGGCCTATATCGGGATATTCCTGCAGTATGCCAATGATGTTGCGTTTTGCCACATCACTGTCGAAGCCAAACAACAGATCGGGACTGGCCAGGTTGAAAAAATGCAGGGAATGGGATTGCAGCACCTGGCCAAAATGCAACAACCGGCGCAACTTGTCGGCGGCGGGCGGCAGGTTTTCCGGATCGACACCCACCAGCTGATCGATGGCCTTGGCCGCGGCCAGGTGATGACTGACCGGACAGATACCACACAAACGCTGCACCAGCACCGGCAACTCCCAGTAGGGCCGGCCCTGAATGAACCGCTCGAAGCCCCTGAATTCGACGATATGCAGACGCGCCTGTCTGACATGATTGTCGGCATCCAGCAGCAATGTGACTTTGCCGTGCCCTTCCACGCGGGTCACCGGATCGACCGCCACACGGCGCAGGTTATCGCTGCTCTCAGCGGTCTCTAGTTGTTCATACATAAGCGTAATCTCGGAATGATTGGTACTGTCAATGCCCGCCAGGGTGGCCGCCTTCGCCGACTGAATACGCCGCTCCGCCTTGGCAAGGCGGCAGATCAATCGTAGTGTATCAACTCATAGGGCAGCGAAGGCTCCCTGCCCCCGATCAGGTCGGTGAGAAACTTCCAGAACACATCGGCGCATGGCGGACAGCCCGGCAAAAAATAATCCACCTTGACCAGCTCATGGATCGGATGCACGTTTTCCAGCAGCAGCGGCAGCTCCGGGTCGCTGGGAATCTGTGCGTTTTCCACGCCGATAGCATCGATATAGGCTTCCTTGAGACATTCCCCGAGCGGGATGAAATTGCGCATCGCGGGCAAGCCACCGTTGATTGCACAGGCGCCGACGGCGACCAGAATCTTGCAGTTGCCGCGAAATTCCCGCAACACATGGACATTTTCCGAATTGCAGACACCGCCCTCGATGAGACCGACATCACAATCGCCACAATGCTTTATATCGGTGATCGGAGTGCGATTGAATTCCACCAGTTCGGCCAGCTCCAGGATGCGCTCATCGATATCCAGCAATGACATATGGCAGCCAAAACAGCCTGCCAGCGAGGTCGTGGCCAATCTGATCTTATTCGCCATGTGCGCCACCCTGCTCCGCCAGACTGACGGCATCGATTTTTTTCAGATCGAAGATGCGCTTGCCTATCGGCACCCGATAGCCAATACCCTTGCGCAGGATCGCACCGGTCGGACAGATGTCCACGGCACGATCGCCTGCCTCGAGAGCGCTGTCCTGGAGTTTACCGCTGGGGGAATTGACGATCAGATGCTTGTTGATGCCACGGCCGCTGATGGCGAAGACCTCCTTGCCATCCAGATGACTGGCTCGCACACACAGGGTGCAGAAAATACACCGGTCATGATCGATCATCACCTCCGGATGACTGGCATCCAGTTCCCGCGAGGCGAAGAACAGTGGAAAGTGATCGTCCAGCATCTGCAAATAATAGGCCACCGCCTGCAGCTGGCAGTTCCCGGATTTTTCACAGGAAGGACAGAAATGATTGCCCTCGACGAACAGCATTTGCGTGATCATGCGCCGGTCTTCGCGCAGTTCATCGGTTTCGTTCAATACTTCCTGCCCCTCCTGCGCCGGAAAGGTACAGGCCGAACAGTTCCGGCCATTGACCTTGACTGTACACAATTTACAACTGCCGTGCGGAGTAAAATCCGGGTGATGGCACAGATGCGGAATATAGACGCCTGCGGCGGCGGCCGCTTCCATAATCGTCTGGCCGTCGACAAATTCCACCTGTCTGCCATCGATGCTGATGGTCTTGCTCATCACTCTCCTCCTTGCGTCAAATGGGCGGCGGGATCATTGCGCCGACTCAGCTTTCTCGCGGTTTCCAGCGAGCCATCCAGGTCGAAGCCCGGCTCGAAGCTGATTTTTTTCAGCTGTCTTTGGTATAATTCCGGATAGCGCTGTAACGTGGTCAATATCGGATTGGCCGCGGTCTGCCCCAGTCCGCAGTGGCTGGTGGTTTTTATCAGGCGGCCCAGTCTTTCCAGCTCCAGCAGATCACCGGCGGACCCATGCCCCTGTTGGATCTTGTCGAACTGCTTTTTCAGCAGCGCGGTGCCAACCCGGCACGGGGTGCAGAAACCGCAGCTCTCATGGGCAAAAAAATCGGTGAAATTCTGTACGATGTCCAGAACATTGCGGCTGTTGTCGAAGACGATGAATGAACCACCGGTAGCCAGATCCTCGAAGGCCAGTTTGCGGTCAAATTCGGCATTGCCGATAAAAGTACCGGAAGGCCCGCCAATCTGTACCCCGAACACATCGTCAGCGCCACAGTCGTCCAGAATTCCAGCCACGCTGACGCCAAAATTGTATTCATAGATACCGGGATGCCGGCAGTCGCCGCTGATGCTGAGAATCTTGCTGCCCTTCGACTGCTCCGTACCCCGGGCGGCAAACCAGTCGCCACCATGCACGGCGACCTTTGCAGCAGCAACGAAGGTTTCGACATTGTTGACCACCGTCGGCTTGCCCAGATAGCCCTGGGAAACCGGATAGGGCGGCCGGTTCCGGGGGATGCCGCACTTGCCTTCCAGCGATTCGATCAACGCCGATTCCTCGCCGCAGATATAGGCGCCGGCGCCAACATGAATCTCGATGTCGAAAGTAACATCCTGTCCGGCGATATTGCCGCCCAGCAAACCAGACTGGCGGCGCTGCTGCAATACCTGTTGCAGCGGTTCATACAGATACTGGTATTCGCCACGCAAATACAGGAATCCCTGTTTCGCTCCGATAATCGCCGCACACAGGGTCATACCTTCGAACAGCTCATGCGCATGGCTGTTCAGCAGCACCCGGTCCTTGAAGGTGCCCGGCTCACCCTCGTCGGCATTGCACACCACAAATCGTTCAGAGTCCTGCTCCTGCTTCGCGAAACGCCATTTCAGAGCCGTTTTGAAGCCGGCGCCGCCGCGACCACGCAAACCCGAGATGTCCAGTTCCCGCAGGGTTTCATCCAGCCCCCTGGCAAAGGCTGAGTGCAGGGCCACGCCATTGCCAATGGTATCGCCCAGCAGCAGACCCGCTTTACGAATATTGTCATGAACCAGGAAAAAATCCCCGGACCATTCCTCTACAGGAACCTTGCTGGCGATCAACTCGGCGATCGCAACAACTTTCCTGGTATCGAGAGCAGTGACTGCCCGACCATTGATCAACCCGGCTGGCCCCTGATCACACATGCCGGTGCAGGAGGTATTGTCCAGGCTGACCAAGCCATCCTGACGAACGGCGCCGACCTGCACCTGAAGCTTAGCGGCCAGAAAATCCATCAGCTGCGGCTTGCCCAGCATCCGGTCGGTGATCGAATCACTGATCAGGATTTCATATTCCCCTCGTGGCTGGGCATGCAGAAAAGTATAGAATTCAACGACACTGATCACCCGTGTCCGGGGAATATGCAGTTGCTCTGCCAGCTGCTCGATACAATCCCGGGGCACATGATGCCAGCGGGCCTGGACTTTTATCAGGATTTGCAGCAGTTCGCTGGCCCGGCCTCCATGCTCTTCAACCAGTGTTTCAATGAATTTTTTCATGTCATCCCTTTGATATTTTCTGGTACCGAAAAAACAGCTTGTATCGACAGGCCGTTTGTCCTTACTATAGACAGCTCCCGTATCAATGCCGGGAGCTGATCCGGCACAATGCTGCGCTGCCATGATCAATGGCCTCAAACCATATGCTCATGAAAAAAACACACCATGGATGCGGGTTTACAGACTGTACAGCTATTCAGTCATACTCTTCGCAGGTGCTTCAGCATCCGGAAAAAGCGCCACGACTTCATTCAAATCCAGTTCCGGAAGAAGCATGGGATTAGTCTGTTTGGCACAAGTGGCGGATTGTTTTCTGAATGTTGAGCGGTCTTCCTGCGCATTGAAATTGACCATATAATCATATTGCAACACAGTAAAAAAATCGACCTTTTTCCTGCCCATTATCGATGTCACAGTTAAAGCCGGTTCTCGCCTATCCCAATCGTGCCAGCAGCTATTTTCTTGGCCGGATTGCCAGCCAAAACAAAATCCTCGCACAAATTCGCGCCGTACTGCCAGAAAACCTGGCCAATCAGGCGCAGGCCTGTGTCATTGAAAAAAGGAAACTGCTGATTTATGTGAATTCCGCGGCCTGGGCTTCCAGATTACGCTTTTACAGCCGGGCCATACTGACCGCCGTCAATGACAAAACCGATGCCGCGCCAGATACGATTCAAATAAGATTGCTCATGCCGCGACAAACCGACGCCTGGGCAACCAGTGCTCCAGTAAAAATACCGTCCGAAGAAACCATCGAACTGCTGCACAGCAGCGCTATCCATACTCCATCGGAGCGATTGGCTGAAGCCTTGCTGAATTTGAGCACCACACTGAAACGGCTTTCCGGGTAAACTGACCCTGCATTAGCGGGCCTGCTAACGCGCGAAGAATAGATTGGCAAGCACGCCCTGTATTACGCACATTCCCGACCGCTACTGCCGGCAGAACGCATGAAGGAAATCGGCGCATCCGCGTCATTTTCGAAGCTCACCATTTCCCAGGCAGTCTTATCGGCCAGCAGCGTGCGCAGCAATTTGTTGTTCAAGGCATGACCTGACTTGTAGCCTTCAAATTCGCCGATCAGGCTGTGTCCCAGCAGATAGAGATCCCCGATGGCATCGAGTATCTTGTGTTTGACTAATTCATCGGCATAGCGCATACCATCTTCATTGATGATCTTGTCATCATCGACGACAATGGCATTGTCCAGGCTGCCGCCCAGGGCAAGGTTGTTTTCCCGAAGAAATTCGATATCTTTCAGAAAGCCGAAGGTACGCGCCCTGCTTACTTCCTTGACGAAGGAAGTCGAGGAAAAATCCATCGTCGATGTCTTCATGTGCTCCTTGAATGCCGGATGCTTGAAGTCGATCGTGAAAGTCACCTTGAAGCCATTGAAAGGTCTGAAGGACGCCCATTTGTCACCATCCATGTCGACAACCTTTACATTCTTCCTGATTCTGATGTATTTTTTCGGGCGGTCCTGCTCCTTCACGCCGGCTGACTGCAGCAGAAACACAAAGGGCCCGGCACTGCCATCCATGATCGGCACCTCGGCGGCACTGACATCGATCATGGCATTGTCAATACCCAGTCCGGCCAATGCCGAAAGCAAATGCTCCACTGTAGAGATTTTCACGCCGTCCTGTACCAGTGTCGTGGAAAGTGTCGTTTCTCCAACATTTTCCGGAGTGGCGGAAATGGTGACCGGTTCATCCAGATCTACACGGCGGAACTGTATCCCGGTATCGGGCGGCGCAGGACGCAGCGTCAAATATACCTTGTCACCGGTATGCAGCCCCACTCCGGTTGCCCTGATCACATTGTTCAGTGTTCTCTGTTTGATCATAAATAATGTCAGAGTATTGTCCAAAAATCATGTGATCATAACATATTGGCGCAACCCGGGCATGACAGCATCACCCCATCACTCGGTAATGCATTGATATTATGACTTAAAATCCGTACCAGTCGATGCATCAATCCGCCTGCCTGCGCAAGAACGCCGGAATATCCAGATAATCCAGATCGGTGGCATCTCTTTTGGGCTGCGCGCCAAATCGCGTTTCCTTCCTTTCGATTCTGTTCTGTCGCATCACTGCCGGTTTATCCAGATCCGCGTAATTGACCTCCCCCACCGCAGCCTTGCGTACCAGCTGAATGGTCGGATTGGCTGCCTGCGCCGTATCCCCCATGCCGGTAGCCACGACCGTCACCTTGATTTCGTCCTGCAAATCGGGATCGATCGCAGTACCGATTTTGATCACCGCATCTTCCGATGCGAATTCATGGACGATGCTACCCACCTCATTGAATTCAGCGATACCCAGATCCGCGGCAGCGGTAATGTTGACCAGAATACCATGCGCCCCCTGCAAATTGATGTCTTCCAGCAACGGACAGGCGATGGCCTTTTCCGCGGCTTCCCGGGCGCGGTTTTCGCCGGCTGCCGAACCACTGCCCATGATTGCCACCCCCATCTCCGACATGACCGTCCTGACATCGGCAAAATCGACGTTGATCAGACCCGGGTGAACGATCAGTTCAGTGATTCCCTGCACCGCATCGAGCAGCACATCGTTGGCCGCATTGAAGGCATTGACCAGGGAAATATTACTGCCCAGTACCGGCAGCAGCTTCTCATTGGGAATGGTAATCAGGGAATCGACATGCTTCTCCAGCTCCTTGATTCCGGCTTCGGCAACCTGCAGCTTCTTTTTACCCTCGAACTGGAAAGGCTTGGTCACCACCGCCACCGTGAGAATACCCATTCCCCGGGTAATTTCGGCGATCACCGGAATCGCGCCGGTTCCCGTGCCACCACCCATGCCGGCAGTCAGGAATACCATATCCGCACCTTCGACGATTTCCCGCAAACGTTCTGTATCCTCCAGGGCAGCTTGTTTGCCAATTTCCGGATTGGTTCCAGCTCCCAACCCCTTGGTCAGTTCCGCTCCCAGTTGCACCACGGTACTGACCTGTAATTTCCGCAGCGCCTGGGCATCGGTATTGGCGCAGACAAATTCCACGCCGTCGATCCCGCAATCGACCATATGATTGACTGCGTTGCCGCCGCCGCCGCCAACACCGATCACCTTGATTATTGCATTTTGACTGTACATATCCATCAATTCATATTTCATTTTTCTACCCTCTTGTTTACATCTGATTTTCAATAATTCCCCAGAAACCAACTTTTCATTCTCGCAATCAAACCGCGTTCTGAATCCGCATTGAACATTTCCTTTTTTTCTTCATGTTCCTTCCCGTATAACAACAATCCCACAGCCGTCGAATAGATTGGATTCTGCACCACATCGGTCAATCCCGTGACATGCTGTGGCATACCCATTCTCACTGGCATATGGAAAATCTCTTCGGCCAGCTCCATCAGACCCATGACCTTGGAACTGCCGCCCGTCAAAACGATACCCGCGGCTATCAATTCTTCATAGCCGCTGCGGCGCAGCTCAGCCTGCACCAGCAACATCAATTCCTCATAACGCGGCTCGATGATTTCCGCGAGGTTCTGTTTGGAAATCTGCCTGGGAGGCCGATCGCCTATGCTCGGCACCTCGATCGATTCATCCGCCCTGGCCAACTGCGTCAGGGCACAGGCATATTTGCACTTGATTTCCTCGGCATTCTGCGTCGGCGTGCGCAAGGCCACGGCAATATCGTTAGTGACCTGATCCCCGGCAATGGGAATCACCGCCGTATGCTTGATGGCGCCATCGGAAAAAATAGCGATATCGGTCGTGCCGCCACCAATATCGATCAGGCACACACCCAATTCTTTTTCATCGTCCGCCAGCACCGAGGAACAGGATGCCAGTTGTTCCAATACGATATCGTCGACCTCCAGACCGCAGCGGCGAATACATTTGATGATGTTCTGTGCCGCACTGACACTGCCGGTGACCATGTGCACCTTGGATTCCAGGCGGATACCGGACATGCCTATCGGCTCTTTGATGCCTTCCTGCTGATCGATGACGAATTCCTGGGGAAGAATATGCAGAATCTTCTGATCGGCCGGAATGGCTACCGCCCGGGCGGAATCGATCACCCGGTCTATGTCGTATTGCGTGACCTCCTTGTCCTTGATCGCCACAATGCCATGGGAATTGAGACTTTTTATATGGCTTCCGGCAATTCCCGCGTAGACGGAATGAATCTGACAACCCGCCATCAGCTCTGCCTCCTCGACGGCGCGACGAATGGAAAGCACCGTGGACTCCAGGTTCACGACCACACCTTTTTTCAGCCCCCTCGACGGCGTGGTACCGATCCCGATGACTTCGATATCGCCTTCGAGGGTCGCTTCGCCAACGATTGCCGCGACCTTCGATGTTCCGATATCGAGTCCGACGATTAAATTACGCTCTGTTTTCTTCCCCATTATTTTTACACTCTCAGTGTTTTGTCCGATGAACCATCAGTTTCTCTGTTGTACTTCAAATCGCGCTTTCCTTGTCCCATGATGGCGTCATGCCTGCTTTCCATGCTACAGCGAAGCCATTGGGATAACGCATATCCACCCGGGCAATGGCATCTATTCTCTGTTGTCCCAGTACCGGCAAGGCTTTCAGCAGGAGTTGAAACTTTTCTTGTGGCGCCGTTCTGCCCAGTCTGATCTGCATGCCGTTGTCCAGCCTCAATTGCCAGGAGCGCCTGTCGCTCACTTCAAAGGCAGTCAGAAGCAATGCATGCTTCGCCAATGCCTCGGTCATCTGCTGCATCACCCCCAGCAGCAGCCGCTCACTTCCTGCAGGCCCCGACAGCAGGGGCAAATCATTGAAGGCCTCGATATTTTCCGGACGGAACAATTCCCCTCTTGGGTTCATCAAACTGTCCTCCCCCCAACGCAGCACCGGCTTTTGTTCAAAAATGCGTATGTCGATGGCATCGGGCCACACCCGTTTCACGACCACACCGTCCACCCAGGGCAATGCCAATGCGACATCATGGATCCTGCCTACATCAGCGGAAAAAAAATCCGTCGTCACCAGTGGCCGTAAAACCTCCTGCAACCGCTCTCTGCCAAGATACTGAAACACCCCCTCGATCCTGACATAGCGGATCGGCATGGTCTCCTTGACCCGGGTTTTCCCCCATTGCCAGCTCCAGCCCAGAAGAAACGCCAAAACGGCAGCCAGCAGCAGTCCCTTCCAATACCGCAGCATGCCCCTCAATCCTCAGACAACGCTGGTTTCCAGAATCTGCCAGACCAGCTCGTCAAAGTCCATTCCCGCAGCCCTGGCCGCCATCGGCACCAGGCTGTGATCGGTCATGCCGGGCACGGTATTGACTTCGATCAACTGCAACTGGTCCTGATCATCGATAAAACAATCGACTCTTGCCCAGCCCTGTACCGCCAGCCCCCGGCAGGCCACCAGCGCCAGTTCCTGCATGTTTTTTTCCTTTTCTTCGGACAACCCGCAGGGGCAGTGATACCGGGTCGTCGCTGCGTGGTATTTGGCCTCGTAATCGTAAAATTCACGCGGCGTTTCCAGCCTGATCACCGGCAGTGCCTGTCCAGCAAGCATGGCAATGGTATATTCCCTGCCATGCACCCACGCTTCGGCATAGACATCACACTGGTATTCCGCAGCCAGCCGCCATGCCTGCTGCAATTCCCGACGACTTTCCGCCCGGCTCATGCCCAGGCTGGAACCTTCCAGCGCCGGCTTGACGATCACCGGAAAGCCCAGCGCCGCGATGCAGGCATCGATATCACCCGCATCCTTCAGCAGATGCCAGGATGGCGTAGGCAAGCCCATGCCATGCCAGCACAGTTTGCTGCGCAATTTATCCATGCTCAGCGCCGAAGCCATGACACCGCTGCCGGTATAGGGGAGATGCAGCGCCTCCAGCACCCCCTGTAGCACCCCGTCCTCGCCGCCACGGCCATGAACGACATTGAACACGCGATCGAAATTGCCGTTCTGCAAGGGCCCGATCATATCTTCGCCGACATCCACAGCCACCGCATCGACAGCCCGATGCTGCAGCGCCTGCAACACC
>JAJRWJ010000356.1 GCA_024276805.1 Gammaproteobacteria bacterium | reverse complement strand
GTCTCCTACGACGGCATGGCGGCACTGCAGCGCAGGGTTGGTGAGCGGCTGCTGCAGTTGACGGCGGAACTGCAATTGCAGGGCTGCCTCGTCGATCTGGGTTGCGGCACCGGGTTTTTGACCGGCGGACTTCTGCGCAAAGTTGGCTTGCGACGCATCATTGCCCTGGATATCGCACTGCCGATGCTGCAGGAGGTCAGACGCAAGTGGCCTGCCGATCAGCGACTGCATTGCCTGTGCGCCGACATCGAGTCCCTGCCGTTGCCGGCGCACAGCGTCGACTGGCTGTTCTCCAACCTGGCAATGCAATGGTGCTGTGATGCGCAGTTGCTGTTTCGGCAGTTGCACGACGTGGTCAGACCCGCTGGAGGAATGGTTTTCTCCACCTTTGGGCCGGAAACATTGCGGGAGCTGAAAGCGGCCTGGGCGACAGTGGATGGGCATGTGCATGTCAACCGCTTTCTGGGCCAGCAGGAATTGCTGGAAATGCTGCGGCAGGCCGGCTGGCGGCAGGTCAACCTGCGCACTGAACGCTATCATTCCCGCTATTCCGGAGTGCTGGAGTTGATGCGGGAACTGAAGGGCATCGGTGCGCACAATGTCAACCGGGGGCGCATCCGGACCATGACCGGCAAAGGCAGACTGCAGCGGATGATTGCCGCCTATGAGCAACTGCACGATCAGACGCATATTCTGGCGACGTTTGAAGTGATCTATGTCTCTGCCCGGGCCGGGGGCGAGCGATGAAAGGTGGTTTTTTCATCACCGGCACCGATACCGGGGTCGGCAAGACCTGGACGACCGTGGCGTTGATGCGTCACCTGCAGAAGCAGGGCAGAAGCGTCTTGGGCATGAAGCCGGTTGCCGCGGGCTGCACACTGAACGACGGGCAGTGGCAAAATGCCGATGCCTTGCTGCTGCAGGAGAATGGCTCGCTGACCGTGGATTACCGCTGCATCAATCCCTATGCATTGAGAGACCCGGTTTCCCCGCATATTGCTGCGGCCCAGGCGGACTGCAACGTGCAGCTGGAGGAAATACTCAGAAATTTTTACCACCTGCGCAGTCTGGTGGACATGGTGTTGGTGGAGGGGGCGGGGGGTTGGTTGGCGCCGCTCAACGACCATCAGGACATCGCCGATCTGGCCGCGGTCCTGGAACTGCCGGTCATTCTGGTGGTCGCCATCCGGCTGGGCTGCATCAACCATGCCAGACTGAGCTACCGGGCGATCCTGGCAGCATCGCAGCCCTGTGCCGGCTGGATAGCCGTCTGTAGCGAGCCGAACATGCTGGTCAGGGATGAGAATATCGCCACCATTCGCCGGGCGCTCGATGCACCGCTGCTGGGTGTCCTGCCCTACACACACTACCCGGATTTCAATTTCCTGAGCAAGCGTCTGAAGCTTGACGTGGCTTAGTAAGACAGTCCCTCCAGCAATCGGCAATCACATCTGCGACTGCAGATAATTTTCCAGCCCCACCCTGTCGATCAGCCCCAGTTGTTTTTCCAGCCAGTAGGTATGGTCTTCCTCGGTATCCTTCAGCAGTCCCTGCAGTATTTCCCGGGTTTGGTAGTCCTGGTGCTTTTCTGCGATTTCGATGGCAATTTTCAGCGCGGCCACTACTTCCAGTTCCAACTGCAGATCATTTTTCAACATGCCGGGGACGTCCTTGCCGATGCGCAAAGCATCCCGGGACGCCACGTCCGGAGTGCCTTCCAGAAACAGGATGCGCCGGATCAATTGGTCCGCGTGCTGCAGTTCCTCTTCGGTTTCGTGGGCGATGCGTGCATGCAGTTTCTCCAGCCCCCAGTCCTGATACATTCTGGAATGCACGAAATACTGGTCGGCCGCAGAGAGTTCGCCGGTAAGCAGGGTATTCAGGACCTCGATCACTTGTTCATTGCCACGCATGTCATTCTCCGGATCAAATTGCGGCTTGCAGATAATTCTGCAGGCCGGTTTTGTCAATCAGATCGAGCTGGGTTTCCAGCCAGTCGATGTGCTCTTCCACTTCTTGCAGAATTCCGCTCAGAAGCTCGCGGCTTATATACTCCCGCTCGGCTTCGCAGTCCCCGATGGCCGCTGCCAGGTCTTTTCTGCAACGCTCCCGGAGCTGCAGATCCATGCGCAATATTTCCGGGACATCCTCGCCGATGCCCAGCTTTCCCAGATCCTGCAGATTGGGCAGCCCTTCCAGAAACAAAATACGTGCAATCAGCCTGTCGGACTGTTTCATAGCCTCGATGGAGGCCTTGTATTCCCGTTCATTGAGGTTTTCAAGTCCCCAATGCCGGCACATCCGGGCATGAAGAAAAAACTGGTTGATCGCAACCAATTCATTTTTCAGGATCTGGTTGAGTGTTCTGTTGATGGTTGCCTTGCCTTTCATGGAACTGCTCCTGGTTTTTCGATATCAGTCAGTTATACCCACCAAGTCCAGTACAGTCAAGCAGGCTGCCGAAAGCGCACAGGGCGAGCGCATATAAATCACTGTGAAAATAGCATCTTGGCGCATCACCCGGATTCCGCAAGCTCCATCCGGGCTACGTTCAAATCAGATTTTTCACTTTGTTCATGCCGAGGAGCGCTCACAACCGTAGCCTGGATGCAGCATCAGCGGAATCCGGGAAAGCCGCCTCAACCCGACTACGGTAATTTCCAAATGATAGTTTTCCTGATGAATTACCCTATCCTTTTGGTTTTCCATAATTTTATATGCGGTCAGCCTGAGAAAGCTCACTGTTTTATTGGTAATCATTATCATTTAGATCTATAATGAAGTGACATTCATCTTGGAGTGAAAAAATGTATATCTGTATTTGCCATGCAGTCACTGATCGGGAAATAAAACATGCGGCAAAAAGCGGCGCCACTTCATTGGACGATTTACGCAAGGCATTGAACGTTGCGACCAATTGTGGCCGCTGTTCGGGGTGCGCCAGGGAATTGCTGAAGGAATTCATGGCTTCAGCTGCGCAATTGGAAGCACAGGTGAACTGATTTTTTGTTTCCTGCCAGGCATCACGCCATTGCTTTCGATCCCCGGCAAAGCCGTTTTTTTCCGGCGGCCGGGCGGAAAAATCCTGCCTGGGATTCCCCCCTGGCACCCGTAAACCCATCCGGAAATGGTGCAGCGTTCCATGACGCAGGCATGTCACACACGGCATTTTCACCCGGAGCATGGGAACGATACATGACCCGGGTCTCGGAGATGCCATCTTTTCCAGTTATCAGGAAACTTCAGTTTCATAATGCAGAAGACTGTTGGATAATGAGCGGGCCAGCTGCCTTACCTGGCTAATTGAACGCATTACCGATCTTCTGGATACAAAAATTACTGACGTGGCAAACCTTTTCCGGCTCCCAGAGAACCATCCGCAGCGCTTTCATCTGCATAATGAAGTCCATGCCCGGTCATTCAGCGTTCTGAATCTTCCGGTTCGCGCCAGTCATCTGGCGTTGATGCAGGAGGATGACGAGAAAAAACGCGAATGGCAGCATCTGGTCACACTGTGTGACCGCTTTGCCGTGACGCCACCCGAGCAGCATGCGGATCATTTCATCGCCCAGCTGGGTGGCTTTCAGTTTCGCTGGGAACAGCACGGCGAATTCAGCACCTATACGTTCTATGTACAGGGGGCCGAAACGGTGCCCTTTGCCGAGCCGGCGCTCAAGGCAGTGCCGGTGGACTGGCTGGCGAAGCTGAGCGGCCGGACGGTGGTTGCTGCGCATGCGACGATCCTGCCTGCCAGCGACAATTATGCCGACATGGCAAAAATATCCGGCTATTTCGCCGGCAACCCTATCATTGGCGCGGAAGTCTCAGGCGGCGCGGCGCGGGCATTCACTGATTTTCGTGTGCATATCGACGGCTTCAGCCGGTTTCTGATTGTCGATCACAAATTGCATCCGGGGCAGGCCGGACGTCTGATACACCGGCTTTTTGAGATCGAGGTGTATCGGGTGATGGCCATGCTGGCCCGGCCGGTTGCCAGAAAACTGGGTCCCAAGCTGAACCGGCGTGATCAGCAATTACTGCAAATCACCACGGCAATGTCGCAGCCCAAGCGCAAGGATGAAGAGCTGCTGGAGGAATTGATCAATCTCGCCACCGATGTCGAACACTGCATGTCCACCAGTCATTTCCGCTTCAGCGCGGCGAGCGCCTATTACAAAATCGTCGTGCAGCGCATAGAGGAATTGCGTGAACAGCGCATTCAGGGTATTCAAACCATCGGTGAATTCATGAAACGCCGTCTGCAGCCTGCCATCAATACCTGCAATACTACCGCAAAGCGGTTGAATCAGCTGTCCCGGCGCATCAGCAATGCCGGCGACCTGCTGCGAACCCGCGTCGATATCAGTATCGAGCAGCAGAATCAAGCCCTGCTGAAATCGATGAATCAACGCGCAAAAACGCAACTGCGCTTGCAGGAAACCGTGGAAAGTCTTTCCATCGTCGCCATCACCACTTATGTTTCCACACTGGTGGGTTCTCTGGCGCGCGCCGCCCAGGCCGCAGGC
>JAJRWJ010000029.1 GCA_024276805.1 Gammaproteobacteria bacterium | reverse complement strand
TTTACTCTCAGTTTGCAATGCTTTCTTGCGCAGCCCTGTTGCATCGATTACATAACGCCCTTTCTTGCTGACAGGCCCCATGGCGGATGGCGCAGAGGCTTATCCGCCTTTGTATTGTGTATCAGAGTTTCAATGTTGGCTAAAGCGGCAGCGAAACCTGACGGTCAGGCTTGTATTGAGGCTGTTTTGTTGGATTTCGTTCCTCAACTACAACCTGCGATAAACCGCCAGCAAGCCATAATGAGAATTGCTGCCTTCCAGGCTTGCTATTCCTCCGACGTGGAGTTTGCCGCTATCCTGGCCAGGCAACTGTAACAGCACATCCAGAATTCTTCAGATAACGACAGTCCCACAACAGCGGCACAATCCGGTATATTTATGCGATAATTTATTGCTTTGAACGATTACCTGCCGCCTAATTGGCTGTGCCACTGAATACAGGAGATTATGCATGACTGCATTGACAGGCATCATCATGGGTTCGACATCGGATTGGGACACCATGAAACATGCCGCGCAAATACTGGAGCAACTGGAAATCCCCCATGAGGTGGAAGTGGTTTCGGCGCACCGCACCCCGGACAAACTTTTTCATTATTCAGAAACAGCGGAAAGCAAAGGCTTGCAGGTAATCATTGCCGGGGCTGGCGGAGCGGCGCATTTGCCCGGCATGGTGGCGGCAAAAACCGTGGTGCCGGTACTGGGTGTGCCAGTGCAATCAAAAGCGCTCAATGGCATGGATTCGTTACTGTCCATCGTACAAATGCCGGCCGGTATTCCGGTTGGCACACTGGCCATAGGCCGGGCCGGCGCCATCAATGCCGCATTGCTGGCCGCCGCCATCATTGCCAACAAACACCCGGAATTCAGACAGGCGTTGCACCGGTTCCGGAAAAACCAGACAGAAAAAGTACTGGAAAAATCAGACCCACGGGAGGTCCTGGCATGATCATTGGAATTTTGGGCGGAGGGCAGCTGGCCCGTATGCTGGCACTGGCCGGCTACCCCCTGGGGCTGCAATTTATATTGCTGGATCCCAGTGCCGATGCCTGCGGCATCGGTTTGGGCGAACACCTGCATGGCGCTTATGATGATCAGCAACTGCTGGCCAGACTGGCAGAAAAAGCCGATGTGGTAACCTACGAATTCGAAAACGTCCCTGCCGACGTCGCGACTTTCCTGGCCTCCCATACCCGGGTATATCCAAATCCAAAAGCGCTGGCCGTCGCACAGGACCGGCTGCTGGAAAAAAACTTTCTCCAGCATCTGGATATCCCGACACCGAAGTTTCTGCCAGTGACCGACCTCACTGAACTGCAGCAGGCCATGCAGGAAATCCCCTATCCGGCGATTCTGAAAAGCCGTACCATGGGCTATGACGGCAAAGGTCAGGTACTGTTGAAATCCGCACGGGATTTGCCGGATGCCTGGCGGAAAATGCATGGGGTACTCGCAATCGTGGAAAGTTTTGTGCCTTTCCAGCGTGAAGTCTCGATCATAGCGGCGCGTAGCCCTTCCGGTGAAATCGCTTATTATCCTCTATCGGAAAACCAGCATGCAGGCGGCATTCTGCGTGTATCGGAATGCCTCGCCAATGACCACCTGCAGCAACGAGCCGAAGATTATGTCACTTGGCTTATGGAAGCACTGGATTATGTCGGCGTTCTGGCACTGGAGTTGTTCGATGTCGATGGACATTTACTGGCCAACGAATTTGCCCCGCGCGTACACAACTCCGGACACTGGACGATTGAAGGCGCGGAAACCAGTCAGTTCGAAAATCATTTACGCGCCATTCTTGATCTGCCATTGGGCAGCACCGCGCCACGCGGCCATGCGGCCATGGTCAATTTTATCGGTGGCCAGCCCAATACCGGACAGATCCTGGCCATCGACCATGCTCACCTGCATCTCTATGGCAAAGTTCCGCGCAAGGGCCGCAAAGTCGGCCACGCAACCTTGCGCAGTGACGATTCCGCACAACTGGACAGCGCCCTGAAAAAACTCGTTGCCGTAGCAAACTCCGTCGATGACTCCTGACGATATACTCTCCGCACATGACATCAGCACCCCGACAGCCCTTTTTTGCCGATGGCTACGTTGAAAAACCTTGCTGTAGATTGCTACAGCGGCGTTTTTTCGCCTTGCCCTCGACAAAAAATGAAACACCGAAATGCTGAAAATTCACATGCGAAGAGTATAAACGGCGTTAAAATTCATATTCAGCAGATCGACTCATCGAGTCCATCACTATTTACAGCTATTCCCGTGACAATTTGAGGCTTAAAAAATGAACGAAGAAAAGAAAAGCGACATTCCGCAGGCCGTTGTCAATTTCCTCAGTCAACTCTGGCAATGGCTGAAGCAAACCCTGAACTGGCTGACAAAGGTACTGCAAGGCAACAAATCAGAACAGGGCGATTCCACCGAACAACCTGGGCTTGACGACAGGCAAAAGACCTGGCGCATCCTGTGGCTGATTTTACTGGTTCTGTTGTTGTTTTCCTGGTTCAACAGTGCCAATGAACTGCGCCGCGAAGAAATCCCCTACAACCAGTTTCTCAATCTGGTCATGCAAGACAAAATCGACCGGGCGATCGTCAGCGAGAGACTGATTACCGGCCTGATCAAGCCGGACAAGCCCGGCACCGACCCCAGACCGTTCACCACGATCCCTCTCTGGGATGCCAACCTGTCGGAAAAACTGGCTGAGCACAATGTACAATACTTGGTCAGAAGCGGAGAGAGCTGGCTGGGCAATATCATTTTCAACTGGGTCATTCCGATGCTCATTTTCTTCGGCATCTGGTTCTGGATCATGCGCCGCATGTCCGGTGGCGGGGGAGCCGCCCGTGGCTTCCTGAATATCGGCAACAAAATCCGCATCAAACCGGATACCCTGCCGAAAATCACTTTCGCCGAAGTCGCCGGCGCGGAAAGTGCGAAACAGGAGCTGAAGGAAAGCATCGACTTTCTCAAGGCGCCGGAAAAAATCCAGAAACTGGGTGGCCGGATGCCCAAGGGTGTCCTGCTGGTCGGTCCGCCGGGAACCGGCAAGACATTGCTGGCGCGTGCCGTATCCGGTGAAGCCGGCGTGCCTTTCTTCAATATCAGCGGTTCCGAATTCATCGAATTGTTTGTCGGCGTCGGCGCCTCCCGGGTGCGTGACCTGTTCGAGCAGGCGCGGCAGAATGCCCCCTGCATCATCTTCATCGATGAACTGGATGCCATTGGCCGCTCGCGCAGCGGCCCCATCAGTATCGGCGGACACGATGAGCGGGAACAGACACTCAATCAGCTGCTCACGGAAATGGATGGCTTCGATCCCACCTCCGGCGTGGTGGTCCTGGCCGCCACCAACCGCCCGGAAATTCTGGACAAGGCTCTGCTGCGCTCGGGACGCTTCGACCGGCAGATCGTCGTCGACAAGCCCGATCTGCAGGACCGTATCAAAATTCTCCAGCTGCATACCAGACGCATGCAACTGGCCAGCGATGTGGATCTGGACATCATCGGCAGGAGAACGCCCGGACTGGTGGGAGCGGATCTGTCCAATATCGCCAACGAAGCGGCCATACTTGCCGCGCGCAACAATCTGACTGAAGTCAGGATGGAAAATTTCGAAGAGGCGATCGACCGCATATTGGCCGGGCCGGAGAAAAAAGGCCGGGCCCTGGCGGCGGATGAAAAACGAAGAGTCGCCTATCATGAAGCGGGACATGCCCTGGTTGCCGAAACGGTGCCGACCGGGCAGCCGGTGCATAAAATCTCCATCATTCCCCGCGGCGTTTCCGCGCTGGGCTTTACGTTGCAGTTGCCCATCGAGGAAAAGTTTCTCTCCACCGAAGACGAGCTGAGGGACCAAATCGCTATTTTGATGGCTGGCCGGACAGCCGAAAAAATTATCTTGGGCAACGTTTCCACAGGCGCCCAGAACGATCTGGAGAAGGCCAGCGAAATTGCCCGCTCCATGGTTTGTTATCTGGGGATGAGCAAAAAACTGGGGGCGCTGACCTATGGCAAACGGCAGCAGTTGCAGTTCCTGGAAACAGAAGTCACGGAAACCCGGAACTACAGCGACGAAACCGCCCTGCTGATCGACAATGAGGTCAAGGCGATTATCGATGAGGGGCAAAAACGCGCGCAGCGTATATTGACCGAAAAAAGAAAAGTTCTGGACAAGTTGGCGGGTGTTCTGCAGGAAAAAGAGACCGTCCTCCATGAGGAACTGGCCGCGCTGATGCAGGATACTGGCCGTGGCCTTTGACTACAAAATGCAGAATGGGCGGCTGCCGGGTAGACAGTTGCCCTTTCAGTATTTTTACTCTCCGCACATCACATTAGCGCCATAATTAGTTAGAGTCTATAAACACCCATCCATGGGGTGTTTATAGAAATAAAACAACAAATGCGATTTGCTGTTTTATTCATAATCAATGGCTTGTGGCCATTGATTATGCCGACACTTCCCTGTGCCGGATTAGTTCCCGTCATTTATAGACGGGAACTAATTAACTTTTTGCCGATGTCTGCGTTGAAAAACCTTGCTGTAGATTGCTACAGCAAGGTTTTTTTGCCTTGTCCTCGACAAAAATGTCGCGCCGAAATGCTGAAAATTCATGTGCGGAGAAGTATAACCGGATGCCCCCGTTCAGGCCGGGGACAGGCTCTGCCGGGATGACATGGCGTGGAATGCGGCTGATTATTATGAAACCGCCTGGAACGTAAGTATCCTGACACAGGGGGAGACCCTGTCAATAACCTCCCCCACCCTCTGGAAGAAGGCTGGGATGAGGGTATAAATTAACAGAAGGCCCCCTTCTGTTGGGGTTCGTTACCTCACCCCAACCTACCTGAAATGCTCAATAAGTTAAAATGTGCTCACAAGGTTGGGGTGAACGATAGCAACCCCAACAAAACCACCGGTAAGTATTGAGAGGGGCTCTGAATACTTACCCTGAAACTCAAGCGTGATCAGCATCTATTTTGCAGAAAAGGCCTGTTTCTCCAGCCTGCTGCAGTTTAATAATTGATGACTCTGGGAAGTTCTTTGGCCTGGCTGACCCAATCCTCCACCAGAGTCAGTGGTGGCACTCTCTGCACCAGCTGATTCTCCTCGTTGACCTCGGCCATTTTCGCCTGCAGGTTTTCCGGTTTGCGTTGAGCCAGCTCGGGCACTGTGTCGACACCGGCAAATTCCAGGAGATCGGCATACAGCGTACTCACTCCCCTGATTCTGGAAAGATCGGCCCGGTTCAGCCAATGCAGAATTTCTTTTTCATCGATCCCGGTTTGCTCGGCGATCTGCTTGCGGCCTTTTTTGTCACCACACTGCTCGATGAATTCTTCGATCGAGGCAATACCAGCATTGTTCAATTTGTTCTGTGCATCCTCATCGATACCGCGTATTTCTGTCAATTTACTCATGGTATTCTCCATTCCTTATTGATTGTAGGTAACTTATTGGAATCCGGATCAATAAAACCGCCAACAAGTCAACGTACGATAATATCCGTTTTTCATGAATAAACGCTGAATCTCGCTGGCAGTACCAGGACGAGCGAATATAAAATCATGAAAAACCACAAGGATATGGTAATCCATCAGTAGAACCACCA
>JAJRWJ010000028.1 GCA_024276805.1 Gammaproteobacteria bacterium | reverse complement strand
ATCGTCGGCATAGTGCCGGTAACCCAGTATATTCTGGCCGCGGAACAGCATTTGCTGGGGGGTGTTGGGCATGGCCGCCTTGAGCTGGCGCAGTCTTTCCCAGGGATCCTCACCCAGGTAGCGGATACAGGCGTCGAATGTAGCTCCGCCCCAGGTTTCCAGGGACCAGTAGCCAACCTGATCGAGCCTGGCGCAGATTGGCAGCATATCCTCGATACGCAAGCGGGTAGCCAAAAGCGATTGGTGCGCGTCGCGCAGCACGACTTCGGTAATGCCCAAAGATTTGGTTTTTGCCATCAATCGTTCTCCTGTGACCTGTGTGGGTCTAGTATTGAATAGTTACCTTGTGGGTATGCGATGCATTCTGTATATATCACGGATATGCTCCTGGCCCGCTATTTTTTCCGGTACCGGTGAACTGCGGCGGTGATTGCGGCAATCATGCGCTGATCGTCCGCTCCGGATCGTCCTGCAGGACTTTGCACCAGCGTCTCCGGAGAAAAGCGCTGAATAATCTTCGCCATGAAATTTATCACCACTACCAGCATGGTCAAAAACAGAAACACGATACCCATTCCCACCAGCATCAATTCTATGCCGAAAGACATCAGCTCATTCATTGCACAATTCACTTATATAAACACTTAATCAACTGGTCATTGTATCATAAGGGTCGAATCGACAAAGTTTTGATGGATTTTCTGGCCGGCAATTGGTCAAAGGGGGGTAAAATGAACAAAATCGAGATTATTCAGGCGGATATTACGACATTGCCGGTGGATGCCGTAGTCAATGCCGCAAACAGTACCCTGCTGGGCGGTGGCGGCGTCGACGGGGCGATACATCGGGCTGCCGGTCCGGAACTGCTGGAAGAATGTAAAACCCTGGGTGGTTGTGCAACCGGTCAGGCAAAAATGACCGGCGGCCACCAGCTGCCGGCCAGATACATCATTCATACGGTTGGCCCGGTGTGGCGCGGCGGTGGCAATGATGAGCCGGTCCTGCTGGCATCCTGCTACCGGGAATGCATGCGCCTGGCAGAGCAAAAGCGTCTGCGCAGTATCGCTTGTCCGGCGATTTCCTGTGGTGTCTATGGCTATCCCGTCGAACAGGCCGCAGAAATCGCCCTGACTACTGTCGCCGACTGTCTGCAGCAGGACGGACAGTCGCTGGAGAAGGTCTATCTGGTCTGCTTTGGTGATGCGATATGCAAGGCGTACAATGAACAATTTGCCAGAATGAATTCGGAACATGACTAAAATAACCTGCAGCGAAGAGCAATGGCGCCAGAAACTGACGCCGGAACAGTTTGCCATTTGCCGTGAAAAAGGCACCGAACCACCCTTCACCGGCAAATATGCGAGCTGTAAAACCCGGGGGATTTACCTTTGTGCATGTTGCGGCAACGCCCTGTTTTCTTCCGAACAAAAATACGACTCCGGTTCCGGCTGGCCCAGTTTCCGGGATGTGCTGAGTGCCGACAGCGTCACGCGGGAGGTCGACAACAGCCATGGCATGCAGCGCACCGAGGTGCTCTGCAGCAACTGCGGCGCACACCTGGGGCATGTCTTCGAGGACGGGCCGGAACCCACGGGCCTGCGCTATTGTATCAATTCCGCGGCTCTGGAATTGCAGCCGGAGCGCTGAATGATGCATGACATCGAAGACCTGCTGCATTTTATAGATGCCAGCCCCAGTCCCTGGCACGTCGTGCAGACCATTGAGCAGCGCCTGCAGGCAGCGGCTTTCAGTGCATTACCGGAACAGGATTGCTGGCGGCTGGAAGCTGGTGGCCGGTATTATGTGATCCGGGATGAATCTTCGATCATTCTGTTCGTGGTGGGACGACGGCCATTGGCGCAAAGTGGTTTCCGCATCGTCGGCGCGCACACCGATTCGCCCGGACTGCGCATCAAACCGAATCCTGTGCTGGACAGTGATGGCCTGCTGCGACTGGCTGTGGAAGTCTATGGCGGACCGATCCTGGCAACATTTTCTGACCGGGATCTGAGTCTGGCTGGTCGACTCTGCTATCGGGACGACCGGAAGCACATTGCCTCGCGACTGGTGCATGTCGACCGGCCGCTGCTGCGCCTGCCACACCTGGCCATTCACATGAACCGCAAAGTCAACGAGGATGGCCTGAAGCTCGACAGACAGAAGGAATTGCCGCTGCTGTTCACGACAGCCGCCGAACAACAGTTGCCGCGGCAACTGTTTCTGTCCATACTGGAACAGTACACGGGTATTGAGGCGGAACGGATCCTGTCCTGGGATCTGAATGTCTACGATACCCAGAAAGGGGAATGTTGGGGCGGCGACCGGCAGTTCATCGCCGACAGCCAGCTGGACAATCTCGCCTCCTGTCACGCCGCATTGATGGCCATGCTGGATCCGGACAGTCTGGCCTCGGATCATACGCTGGTTTGCGCTTTTTTCGATCATGAGGAAATAGGCAGCACCAGCAGAATTGGCGCGGACGGCAGCCTTCTGCCCGACACCCTGGAACGCATCGCCCTGGCGCAGGATCTCGGACGCAGCGATTTGCACCGGGCCATGGCGCGGAGTTTTCTGGTCAGCGCCGATATGGCGCATGCCTACCAGCCCAATTTTCCCACCGCTTTTGAACCCGAGCATCGGGTCGGCGTCAATCAGGGGCCGGTCATCAAAATCAACGCCAACCAGCGCTACAGTTCCGAGAGCGTTTCCGAAGCGATGTTTATCTCCTGGTGCGAGCAGGCTGGCATCCCGTATCAGAAATACAGTCACCGCAGCGACATTCCCTGTGGCAGCACCATCGGTCCAATCAGCGCAGCCAAACTTGGAATTCGCAGTGTCGATGTGGGCAATCCCATGTGGGCGATGCACAGCGTTCGCGAAAGCGCCGGCGCGTTGGATCACGAATATCTGATCCGCGTACTGAAAAAATTCTTTGCCAGCCGATAGCATAATTTTGTTTGTCATCTAAGCTATTAACTGAAGAAATTAACTGTGGGGAACCGGGCTGTTTATGGAACAGGGTTTGATTGGCGATTCAGCCCGGGCGTTGGTTGCCTTGCCGGTCTTGACAGGTGCGCCGCTGT
>JAJRWJ010000355.1 GCA_024276805.1 Gammaproteobacteria bacterium | reverse complement strand
CTTGGTCATTCGGCAGGCGCCATATTACTCGGCCACTGGCTGGATGAACTGGTCAAGCGCAAACTGCCGGTCAATTCCGCAACACTCTACGCTCCCGCCTGCAGCATTGAATTTGCCAACCGGCATTATATCAACGCCCACAACAAAGGTATCCTCGACAAACAGAACTTGCACATTCACCTCATGGATGACGAACGCGAACTGGCTGACGACGTTGCCAAAATCTATGACAAATCCCTGCTCTATCTGGTCAGCCGGGCCCTGGAAGATATCCATAAAATGCCGCTGCTGGGGATGGCCGCGGCCTGGGATACTGGGCACGCCAGGACCGAGGATGGCAAATTCAACTCGGTCCAGCTTCGGGAGATCAAAAAATGGCTGGACTTCGATCAAGGCCGGATCAACCGTCATGTCTACAGCAAAGCCGATGCCAAGGTGCTTACCTCCCTGAATAACGATGTCATCGACCTCTCCCATGGCTCCTTCGACAATGACATCGAAATCCTGGAAGACACGCTGAAGCGGATCAGCAATACCAGCGAACTGACCTTCCCGGTGGAAAATCTCGGCGGTTTTTGAGCCGTGCTGTAGCAGTCACCGGCAAACCCGCGCGAACGGGCGCCACCATCAAACCAGCGACCGCGCCGCCGCGATCACCGCCTGACCCAGAGAAAGGCCGCCGTCATTGGCCGGCAACTGCTCCGGTGACAACACCGTCAGCCCCCGACTGCGCAGCGAACTGCCGACCTGAGTCAGCAGCAAGGCATTCTGGAAAACACCGCCCGACAGAATCACGGTCCTGCAGCCAGTGCGCCGGATCAGCTGGTCGGTCATGGCAACTGCGGCATCGGCCACACCGCGATGGATGCGCGCCGCGATCAGCGCTCTGTCGGCCCCGTGCTGCAAATCCGTCAGCAATGCCTCCCAAAAGGGCTGCCAGTACAACCGCCACAGTTCTCCGTGCTTCTGTATGGCGACTGGATAAGCTGTCTGCTGCTGGTGATAGACCGGCGCCGCCAGCGCTTCCAAGGCAATCGCCGCCTGACCTTCATAAGTGGTCCGAGCGCGGCAAAGGCCCAGCGCCGCGGCAAAGGCATCGAAACAGCGCCCACAGGATGAACTGAGTGGCGCATTGATTTTCCGGGCCATCATCGCATCCAGTGTCTTCAGCGGCTTGCCGTGTAAAAAGCGGATGATATCCAGACTCGCAAACTGGCTGCTGCATTGCCGCCAGTCGAAGCAGTGGGACAGATGTGCATAGGTATTGCGCCAGGGTTCCCGCATCGCCTGGTGTCCTCCAAGCAGATGCATGTCTTGAAAACTGGCCATCCGGGTGAATTGCCGATAGTCACAATAGAGAAATTCACCGCCCCAAAAAGCCCCGTCACCGGAATAGCCCAGGCCATCAAAAGCCAGACCCAATACCGGCTCCGTGTTCAGAGGCAGGCCATGCTCCGCCATGCAGGCGGCGATATGGGCATGATGGTGCTGCACCCGGTGCAGGGTCACGTTCTCCATTTCCGCAAGCTGCCGCCCTAGCTGCGTGGAAAGATAATCCGGATGCAGATCCACGGCAATCAGCCTGGGACTGATATCGAACAGCTCTCTGTAGCGCTCCAGATTGCCACGATAATCATTTTGTACCTGCGGATTTTGCAGATCTCCCATATGCTGGGAAACGATCGCCTCGCCTCTGGACAAAAGGCAGAAAGTGTTTTTCAACTCACCACCCATCGCCAGAACCGGCATCGCCCGGGAAAAATCAGCGGCGACGGCGATGGCCTCCGGCGCATAGCCTCTGGCGCGCCGGATCATGCGCGGCTTGCCATCGATGACCCGCAACAGCGAATCGTCCAGCCGGTTGACGATCACCCGGTCATGCTCCAGCCAGGCATCGCATATCCCGGCAAGCCGCTGCCGCGCCTGCCGATTGTCGATACACTGTGGTTCATCGGAGCGGTTCCCCGAGGTCAAAACGACAGGCTTCTGGAGATCCTGCAGCAGTATATGATGCAGCGGCGTATAGGGCAGCATCAGTCCCAGTTTGTGATCGCCAGGAGCGACACCACTGGCCAGTGCTTTCCCCTGTGCCTGGAGAATGACGATCGGCGCGGCCCTGCTTTCCAGCAACTGCCGCTCCTGGTCACCGGCCCGGGCATACTGGCGCAGCATGGCCATGTCCCGGACCATTACCGCAAAGGGCTTGTCATAACGTTGTTTGCGCTGGCGCAGAATCGCAACCGCCTGTTCATTGCCGGCATCGCAGGCAAGATGAAAGCCGCCAATGCCTTTGATGGCCACGATGGCGCCCTCACTGAGCAGCCTCGCGGCAGCGGCGATGGCATCCGCACTCCCCGGCGCCCTGGTGATGCTGTCGCCTTCGCCATCGACCAGAGTAACGGCAGGACCACAGTCGGGACAGGCATTGGGCTGGGCATGAAAACGGCGATCGCCGGGATCGAGATATTCCCGATGACAGGCCGGACACATGCTGAAGCCAGCCATGCTGGTATTGGCGCGGTCATAGGGCACTGCACGAATGATCGACAGACGCGGGCCACAATGGGTGCAGTTGCTGAATGGATAGCGAAAACGGCGCTCCCTGCAATCCCTGATTTCGCTGAGACATGCCGGACAGGTGGCGGCATCGGCGGCGACAGCCGTCTGTGTGCTGCCGGCGCGGCTGGGCAGGATTTGAAAATCCTCCGGCATGCTGCAAGCGGCCCGGTCCAGTCGTACAGATTCGATGTCGTCGATGCGCGCCAGAGGTGGCGCCTCGCTGTTCAGTCGCTGGATAAATTCGGCAATGGCGCCGTCCGGCCCCCAGGCGTGTATCATCACCCCGGCGGCATCGTTCCAGACGCTACCGACAATTTGCAGGCGCTGCGCCAGACGCCAGACGGCAGGCCGGAATCCTACTCCCTGCACGATCCCCCTGACCCTTATCGCCTGGCCCTGCGGGGATTGTCCGTCATTCACTGCGGTATCCCCGCAGCTATCGGCCGGCATCGGCAACTGCTCCGTTCAGCAGATTCTCGGCAGCTGTTCGCCTGCCAGCCAGTCCACGATGCGGCTACCGCCAAAGGTCGTCTGCATCTGTACAAAACCATGCGCATCGTCGTTGACCTCACCGATGATCGCCGCATCGGCGCCCAGTGCATGACTCTGCATGACCCGCAACAGAGTCGGAGCATCACCGGGGCGGCAGATGCATACCAGCTTGCCCTCGTTGGCGACATACAGGGGGTCCAGGCCCAGCAGTTCACAGGCGGCACGGACCGACGCCTTGATGGGAATTGCCGATTCCTGTATGGCCATACCCACGCCGGACTGTCTCGCCAGTTCGTTCAG
>JAJRWJ010000027.1 GCA_024276805.1 Gammaproteobacteria bacterium | reverse complement strand
GTGTCATCGTTGTCATCATGGTCAAAAATCATGCCCTTGCCGTTTTCCTTGGCATAAATGGCCAGCACCGCTGGAAGCGGCGCGACCACCTGCATCGGTTTGCCGCTGAAACGGGCGTTGAATTGTATTTTCTCATTCCCCAGGGACAGACCCTGTACCGCTTCGGGACGGATGTTCAAGACGATCTTGCCATCTTCAATAAACGCTTCAGGCAACATGGCATCGTTGCTGTGCGCATCGATCAGCAGGTGCGGAGTCAGGCCGTTGTCGACAATCCATTCATAGATCGCCCGGATCAGGTAGGGTTTCAGCGAGGTCATTTGCGAAATCCGGCCATTTCCCTTTCTGCGTTGCTCAAGCTGGCCTGAAAAGCCTCGCGTTCAAATAGACGTTCGGCATAGGCTTTGATGGGGTCTGCCTGACTGGGTAAATCGATGCCCAGGCTGGGCAGGCGCCAAAGCAGAGGCGCCAGCGCACAATCGATCAGGGAAAATTCGTCGCTCATGAAATAGGGCCGTGCGGCAAAAACCGGAATGGCGGACAACAGGCTTTCCTTGAGCATTTTTTTTGCCCGGGCAGATTTTTTTTCACCGGAATTCAAGATTTCATCCAGTAATGCGTACCAGTCCTGGTCGATGCGTTTGATCAGCATTCTGGCGTTGGCGCGGGATACCGGGTCCATTTGATGCAATGGTGGGTGAGGATAGCGCTCATCGAGATATTCCATGATGATGCGTGCATCATAGAGGACCAGGTCACGCTCTATCAAGGTCGGTGAGACTCCAGTCGGATTCAGTTCCAGCAGGTCTTCTGGAGGGTCGTTGGGGTCGTAAAATTCAATGTCCGCAGTGACCGACTTCTCGATCATGACTAGGCGTGCGCTGTGACTCATCGCGCAGGTCGGGGAGGAGAAAAGGGTCATAACAGATTTCCGCGTATTCAGATTTGCCACGAAGCACAACCTCTTTATAGATAAATTTGGAGACTGGCTACTCGCCGCACTGCAAAATTCAACGTTCATGAAGCTCTCGGTTTCGCACTCTGCAACAGGCGAAGAGAATGTGGCGCTGAATTATGCTGCGTGGAGAATAGAAATGGCGAATTATATCATGTCGGAAAAAAATATTGGGCCGGAATCGGCCCGACAGGATGGTCAGCAGATGGGGTGGGGAAAACATCCCTGTTTTCCGAGTCAGAGGAAAGAATCAATGAATATCTTTCCAGTATTCTTTTTTCAGCAGGTAGGCAATGATCAGGAACATGAACAGATAAAGCAGGACATATTTCCCCAGTCGCAGTCTTTCCAGTTGGTGCGGTTCCCCGACATAGACCAGAAAGTTCACCAGGTCGTTGACCATGCGATCGAACTGCTTATTAGACATCGTACCCGGTTCTTTGGTCACCAGTCTGTCGATGATCGTCTGACCATCGACTTTTTTGAACACCGGTCTTTGTTCGCCCTGCAACTGCCACAGCACATTGGGCATGCCGACATCCTTGAACACGGTGTTGTTCACGCCCAGAATCTTGCTCTCATCCACATAAAAGCCTTTCAGGTAGGTGACCAGCCAGTCCGGGCCCCGGGAGCGGGCAATCAGCGACAGGTCCGGTGGTTGGGTGCCAAACCATTTTTCCGAGTCGTGGGCATTCATTGCCGTGATCATGGTTTCATAGATGCCCTTGCCTTCCGGGGCAATTTCCTCCAGAACCTTTTCCTTGCTGATATTGAAATCATGCGCCATGCGAATATAGCGGATATGTTTGGCGGAATGGCAGCCCAGACAATAAGTGACGTAATATTTGGCGCCGCGCTGCAGGGAGGCTGAATCGGCAAGGTCGATGTCTGCCTCCTGCAGTTCCACACCAGCCGAGGCGAAGGCGGCAAAAGGCAGCAACAATAGTAATAGCGTGTTAGTTATTTTTTTCATATCAATCAAGGCTGTCTTTGAGTTTTTTGGCGAATCGAACAAGCACGTCGTAGATCCCGGAAAGATTGGGTTTCCTCGGCAGAATGGTCATCCCGCCAGGGGTTTGCAAGGGTTGTTTGACGGTCACCTCGTCGAGTGTTTCGATGATCGCTGGAATTCTGTCCTCCAGGCTGGGCTGTTTGGTCACTCGTCCCGGGACTGGCTTGGTTTTCTCCCAGCGCGTATAGATCGGCATCAACAGAAAGAAGCCAAAATAAATGATCGTGAATATTCTGGCGGCAATGGTGGCGGCGGGTGTAACCGGCTGCGTGCCCAGATAGCCCAGGGCAAGAAAGCTGATAACGAACAGTAGCAGCGCCTTTTTGTAGATGCCGCCACGATAGCGTATCGATTTGACCTCGCAGCGATCCAGCCAGGGCAGTAGAAACAGAACGACAATGGCGCCACCCATGGCAATGACGCCGGCAAATTTATCGGGTACGGCGCGCAAAATTGCATAGAAAGGCGTGAAATACCAGACCGGAGCGATATGTTCCGGTGTCTTCAGCGGATCGGCGGGAATGAAGTTTGCGTGCTCCAGGAAGTAGCCGCCCATTTCCGGCATGTAGAAAATCACCGTGGCAAAGAAAATCATGAACACGGCGACACCGACGATATCCTTGACCGTGTAGTAAGGGTGGAAAGGTATGCCATCCCGGGGGATGCCATTGATATCCTTGTTCTGCTTGATTTCTATGCCGTCGGGATTATTGGAACCGACATGGTGCAAGGCTGCGATATGCAGAAAAACCAGCAGCAGCATGACCAGTGGCACGGCAATGACGTGGAAGGCGAAAAACCGGTTCAGCGTGGCATCGGCCACCACGTAGTCACCCCGGATCCACAGCGACAGGTCGTCGCCGATGACTGGTATGGCGCTGAACAGCGAGATAATGACCTGGGCGCCCCAGTAGGACATCTGCCCCCACGGCAGCAGATAGCCCATGAAGGCTTCCGCCATCAGGCAGAAGAAAATCAGCATGCCGAAAATCCACACCAGCTCCCGGGGTTTCTTGTATGATCCATACATGATGCCGCGGAACATGTGCAGATAGATGATGATAAAAAATGCCGAGGCGCCGGTCGAATGCATGTAGCGCACCAGCCAGCCCCAGCTGACGTCACGCATGATGTATTCCACCGAGTCGAACGCCAGTTTGGCATCCGGCTTGTAGTTCATGGTCAGCAGGATGCCGGTAATGAATTGATTGACCAGAACCAGCAATGCGAGCGAACCAAAAAAATACCAGAAGTTGAAGTTTTTCGGCGCATAGTATTGTGCCATGTGATCATTCCAGAAATCCCTCAGCTCGAAGCGATCCAGGAACCAGTTTGCGCAATCATTGATGCGATGTTTCATGCTGTCGCCTCCGTTTCTTCTTCGCCGATGATCAGGGTGGTTTCAGTCAGATAGCGGTAGGGAGGGATGACCAGGTTGGTCGGCGCCGGAACGCCGCGATAGACCCTGCCGGCCAGGTCGAACCAGGAGCCGTGACAGGGGCAGAAAAAACCGCCTTTCCAGTCCGGACCCAAATCGGGCGGTGCGACTTCGGGGCGGAAGGTGGGTGAGCAGCCCAGATGGGTGCACAGGCCGACTGCAACGAAGATCTCTGGTTTGATGGCGCGATAGGGATTTTGACTGGATGCCGGCTGTTCCGATTCCTGGGACAGGGGGTCTCTGAGCTTGTCGTCCAGGGTTTGCAATGTCGCCAGAACTTCGGGAGTTCTTTTCAGTACCCAGACCGGTTTGCCGCGCCATGCGACACGAATCAGCTGGCCTGGCTCCATTTTGCTGATATCGATTTCCACCGGTGCTCCCGATGCTTCCGCCTTGGTGCTGGGCTGCATTTGGGCGAGAAAGGGGACGGCCAGGTATCCCGCGCCAACGGC
>JAJRWJ010000354.1 GCA_024276805.1 Gammaproteobacteria bacterium | reverse complement strand
TGCTGATCGGTGGGAGGCATATGAACTTCGTTGCCAATCCGGTCAATGACGATCAGGGGGAGATTATCGGCACCGTCGTGGAATGGCTGGACAGGACCGAGGAAGTCAGGATAGAGCGTGAAATCGCCGATCTGGTGGAAGAGGTGAAAACGGGGCGGCTGGATCACCGTATCGATCTGACCGGAAAAGAGGGCTTCTATGCAAAATTGAGCGAAGGCATCAACGAAGTCTGCGATGTCATCGAACAGGTGATGAAGGAAATTGCCGGCGTCATGTCGGGTGTCGCCAACGGTGATCTGACCGGTAAAGTGAACAGCGATTATCAGGGGCTGTTCGGCAACTGCAAGGACGATATCAACAGCAGCCTGAACAAGCTCGGTGAGGTTTTCGGGCAAATCAAGGAAGCCTCTGATTTCATCAATCATTCCTCCCAGGAGATCGCCAGCGGCAACAACAATCTGTCGCAGCGCGCCGAAGAGCAGGCCAGCAGCCTGGAGGAGACCGCTTCCAGCATGGAGGAGTTGACCAGCACGGTAAAAAACAATGCCGAGAACGCCCAGCAGGCTGATCAGGTGGCGAAAAACGCCCGACAGCTGGCGGAAAATGGTGGCGAGGTGGTGACCCAGGCAGTTGCCGCGATGCAGGAAATCAACGACAGCAGCAACAAAATTGCCGAAATCATCGGGGTCATCGACGAGATTGCCTTCCAGACCAACCTTCTGGCCTTGAACGCCTCAGTGGAAGCGGCCAGGGCCGGAGAGCAGGGGCGCGGCTTTTCGGTGGTGGCGACGGAAGTGCGCAATCTGGCGCAACGCAGCGCCACCGCGGCCAGGGAAAGCAAGGAATTGATTCAGAACAGTGTCCAGAAAGTGCGCGCCGGCAGTGAATATGTCAACCAGACCGGCGCTGCATTGCATGACATCGTCACCGGTGTGAAAAAGGTCGGTGAAATTGTCGCGGAAATCGCCGCCGCCAGCGCCGAGCAGTCGGCGGGCATCGAACAGGTCAACCATGCCATCACGCAAATGGATGAAATCACCCAGCAGAATGCAGCCCTGGCGGAGCAGGCCTCGGCGGCCAGCATTTCCATGATCGATCAATGCGGCACCATGCAGGGACTGCTGGATTTTTTCAATGCCGGGCCGTCCCAGTCCCAGCCTGTGGGGGGTAAAAATGCGGGACTGCAGGGCAATGCACTGGATTTCAAACTGGCGAAAAGCAAGCATCTGGTATGGAAGGCGAAGCTGCGGGATTTCCTGGCCGGATCGGCCGACCTGAGCATGGAGCAGGCGGTCTCCCACCGGGACTGCGAGCTCGGCAAATGGCTGTATAGCTCCGGGCTTGCCGTTTACGGGCAGCACCCGGAAATGCAGAACCTGGAGAAGCTGCATTCGGAAATGCATGGCCGGGTCCGTGCCTGCCTGGAGCACAAGCAGCGCGGTGACGGCCACGCCGCCGAACAGGACTACCAGGCCGTGGCGGCGCTTTCGGACAAGATCGTCGGACTGCTGGGGGATATCGAAAATATTGCCGCCGGGAGGAGCCCGGCCTACGATCTGGAAGTCAGGCAGGCGCCGAAGGCGGCAACGACGAACTACCAGTCAACGACTGCCGTGGAAGACGATGATGAATGGCAGGAGTTCTGAATTGAACGACGTCGATGCAACCGCCATGACCCACACTGAGCAGCAATATCTGACCTTTCAGCTCGCCGGAGAATCCTACGGCGTCGCGATTCTCAAAGTACAGGAGATCAGAGGCTGGGAGCCGGTACGGGAGATTCCCAATACTCCCGGATACATCAAGGGGGCGCTGAATCTGCGTGGCAGCGTCGTGCCGATTATCGATTTGCGGGCGCGTTTTGGCATGCCGCAGGTCGATTATTCTCCGCTGACCGTGGTGATCGTACTTTGTCTGCTGGATGACAATGAGCGGCGACATACCATGGGCATCGTCGCCGATGAAGTCTCCGACGTTCTGGATGTGAAATCCCGTGAGATCAGGAATGCGCCGAATCTCGGCAGGCAGATCGATATGCGCTATATGCAGGGCATGCACGTCAGCGGACAGGGCATGACCATGCTGCTGGATGTCGACAAGCTATTGAATCCCAATGAATTCGAGGCGATTGCCAGACAGGTCTGAAGATGTCCATCATTGCCGTGATCAATCAGAAAGGCGGCGTTGGCAAGACCACGACTACCGCCAATCTGGCGCATGCGCTGGCCAGGTGCGGGAAAAAAGTGACCGTTATCGACTTCGATCCACAGGGGCAGCTGGCTGTCGCCCTGGGGGTTGCCGCGCCACGGCAGGGCATCGCCGAAGTGCTGCTGGAGGGGAAGGATATCCGGCAGTTGCTGCTGGAGGTCAGGGACAACCTGCAACTGCTCACCGCTGGCTGCAGACTGATGGATGTCGAACAGGTCAGGGAAGGTGGTGTACAACGCGGGGAATTGTTGTCCAGATCGCTGCAGGACAATCTGCAGGATCAGGATTATGTGTTTATCGATTGTCCGCCTTCCTCCGGGTTGCTGGCGGCCAATGCATTGTTTGCCTGCGAGGAAATCCTGATTCCGATGGCCGGTGACTTTCTGGCCTTGCAGGGTCTCTCGCATCTGCTTGGGACATTGCGAAAATTTGAGCAGCTATTGCAGAAAAAATATAAAAAGCGCCTGATCATGTCCCGCTTCTGCAGCACCAGGCGGATCTCCAGGCAGGTGCTGAACACACTGTGCAAGCATTTTCCAGGACAAATAATGCCCACGGTCATTCGTGAAACGGTGCTGCTTGCGGAATGTCCGGGCTTTGGCAAGACCATTTTTGAATATCGTCCGGGCAGCCGCCCGGCCAGGGATTTTCGTGGTCTGGCCGATGATTTTCTGACAGGCAGGGTTATGTAGATGACGACAACGAAAAACAACGATTTGATTGGCAACGATCCTCTGGCCTGGATGGAGGAGGAAGTGCATGGCGTTGCTCAGGAACGTGTCGACAAGGATACCGATGCAGGACCAGACCAGGATGTCGCCGGCCAGGAACCATCAGCGTCGCCAGACGACGCAGATGTTCCCGTGGTGTTGCCCGCAATCCTCAATATACAGGGCGCGGCACGACTGCATGAACAGTTGCTGGCGGTATTGCAGGGGCGGAAACAGGTCATCATCGATGCGCGCAACGTCAACAGCATCGATACGGCGGCGCTGCAGCTGCTGGTCATTTTCCGGCAGGAGACATTGAAGTCGTCCCTGGATATGCGCATCGATGCACCATCCAGCCAATTGATCGCGGCGGCGCGATTGCTGGATGTCGCGGATCTGCTGGAGGTAGCCTGAACTATCATGGCGGCTGCGGCGATGGACATGGAAAGAAAGAAAAACCGTGAATTCGAGTATACCTGGGAGGATTTCAATGTCCTGCGTCAGCTCTCCAATGCGCATTCTGGCATCATCGTCCCCGATGACAAATTCGACATGTTCTACTCGCGTCTTGCGCGGCGTATCCGGGAGTTGAAGCTGAAGGATTTCAACTCCTATTGCCAGTATCTGAAGGCCAACCCCGATCAGGAGTTTACCGAATTCATCAATGCCATCACCACCAATCTGACGGCATTTTTCCGGGAAAACCACCACTTCGAGTATCTGCAGAAAACGGTGCTTCCGGAACTGCTGCTGCGCAACGCCGCCAACCGACGCATACGGGTCTGGTCGGCTGGCTGTTCGACCGGTGAAGAGGCCTATTCCATTGCCATGACGCTGCGGGAAAATCTGCCCAACGGATGGAACATCAAGATTCTGGCAACGGATCTGGATACCAATGTCCTGGCGGCCGCGGCCAGTGGTGTCTATGCCGTGGAACGTCTCGACGGCCTGCCGGCAGGACGCGTGAAGCGCTGGTTTCTGCGCGGCACCGGCAGCCATGAGAACCAGGTCAGGGCCAAGCCGGAACTGCGGCAGATGATCAGTTTCAAACAATTGAACCTGATGGGGGACTGGCCAATGCGTGGTCAGTTCGATTTTATTTTCTGCCGTAATGTATTGATCTATTTCGACCGGGAAACCAAGCAACGGCTGGCGGAAAGATATGCAGGCCTGCTCAGGGATGGTAGTTGCCTGTTCATTGGACATTCCGAGTCGCTGCATCAGCTGGATACACGTTTTCAGCTGATTGGTAATACCATTTACCGGCTCAAGTGAGTGCAGCAGACGATGCCAACCAGATCACTGCCATCCTGTCTGCCGGAATTCTCCCGGGTCAATCGTCGCTGGGACCGGGAAAATGGCAGGGTGATCGCCACCATCAAGCCGGGGGAGTACTATGTCACCCGGGAACAGGAAATCATCGCCACGGTACTGGGTTCCTGCGTATCCGCGTGCATCAGGGACAAGGTGAACGGGGTCGGCGGCATGAATCACTTCATGCTGCCGGAAAGCACCGGACAGCGCCAGAGTCAGGCGCCTGAAGCGATCATCGGAAATTCCGCGCGTTATGGAAATTATGCAATGGAACATCTGATCAATACTATACTTCAACAGGGAGGCGCTCGCGGCAACCTGGAAGTGAAGGTTTTTGGCGGCGGCAGAATCATCTCCAGCATGACCGGGATAGGCAGAAACAATGTCGAATTCGTGCTCGATTATATCGCCACCGAGGGTCTGCAACTGCTGTCCAGTGATGTCGGCGGCGACTATCCGCGCAAGGTGCTTTACTTTCCCTGGAGTGGCAGGGTCAGGATGAAGAAAATCAGAAATCTGCACGGCGAGACGCTGGCCAGAAGAGAAATGCGCTACCGTTCGGAAATCAACGATGTCCCGGTGGAAGGGGACGTGGAATTGTTTTGACAGGAAGAGAATATGACAAGGGTGCTGATAATTGATGATTCGGCATTGTTCAGAAAGATGCTGGGCAAGATTTTTGCCGAGGCTTCCGATATCGAAGTCGTCGGTAGCGCCGCCGATCCATTGATCGCCAGAGACAAAATAAAGAAGCTCAATCCCGATGTGCTGACCCTGGATGTGGAAATGCCGCGCATGGATGGCTTGACCTTTCTGCGCAATCTGATGCGCCTGCGGCCCATCCCGGTGGTCATGATCTCGGCGTTGACCACTCAGGGCGCGGCGCAGACATTGGCGGCGCTGGAATTGGGCGCCGTGGACTTCCTGCCCAAACCCCGGATGGGGGCTGACGACAACCTGCAGTCCTATGCCGAGGAGATTGTCGCCAAGGTACGCATGGCGGCCAGGGCGCATGTCCGGGCGCTGGTCGAAGCGCCGCAGCGGAACCATCCCCCGGTGTTCAAAAAGGAGGCGGCAATACCGGGCAATTCCGGAAGGCAGGGTGTTCCGGGAGGACGATCGAAACTGATTGCCCTGGGCGCTTCCACCGGCGGCACCGAGGCGATCAAGAATGTGGTCAGTGGGCTTGCCGCAATGTCCCCGGCGATGGTCGTCTCGCAGCATCTGCCGGCGGCATTCAGCGACTCATTTGCCCGGCATGTCGATCAGGTGACGGCAATGAAGGTCTGCATCGCCCGGGACAATCAGGAAATCGTTTCAGGAAATATCTATATTGCGCCAGGCGATCAACATCTATTGGTCGCCTGGCAAGGTCGGAAACTGATCTGCCGTTTGCAGGACGGGCCGCTGGTGAACCGCCACAAACCGGCGGTCGATGTCATGTTTCGCTCCGTTGCGGAACATATTGGCGCTGATGCGATCGGTATTTTGCTGACTGGAATGGGAGCGGATGGAGCGAAAGGCATGCAGGAGATGCATGCCGCCGGAGCCGCCACGATTGTCCAGGATGAGTCCAGCAGCGTGGTATGGGGCATGCCCGGGGAAGCTTGCAAGCTGGGCTGCGTGGATCATGTCATGGCGCTGGATGAAATTGCCGGAAAAATCATGGCGCTGGCGGGTTGACGCAGTTTTTTTTTGTGATTTATTACTTCTACGTTGTCAGATTCTCCGCAAACTCGTCATGCTCGCCGGGAAGCGGGCATCCAGCGCCATGGACGGCATGTTTCAAGCCATCCCTGGAGCATGGATTCCGGCACTCCATGCCGGAATTACGATCTTTGAAAAAAGGGATGATGTAATCTGACAAAGTAGAATAAATGAGTTTGGATAATTCCCGTTTATAAAATGACGGGAACTGATCCGGCACTAGGATGCGCCGTCATCGATGGCCGGCAGCCATCGATAAAGGATAAACAGCCAATCGCATTGGCTGTTTATAGACGCTAACTGAATTTCATTGGTTCAATCGATTACAAACACATTTCGGCATCCTGGGAAAACAGGTGCTGCATTGGGGGAACTGCATGTCCGCATTGTTGACGAAAACATGGCCTTTACTGCTGCTGACGCTGGCGGGATTGCTGCTGCCGCTGCTGCTGCCGGTGCAGTATCTGTACTGGCCGATGCTGCCGCTGATGGCGGGAACTGGTCTTTATTTGGCAATGAAAAACAGCAAATCCGATCTCCAGGAAACGGATGCGCGCTTGTATGCCAGTTCCGGAGAACTGGCAAGGTCCATAGAGGATTACCTGTCTGCACTGGAATCCTGCTCCAGCCAGGAAATTGCGGCCTTCAATACTGAACTGGGGCAGGTGAAAACGGTGGTCGGCGATGCCGTGGAAACCATGTCCGACAGTTTTCATGGCGTCAACAAGCTGGCCACCGAACAGGCGTCGATGATTTACGGGTTGCTGAGCAGTCTGGATGGCAGCGGCGGGAAAAAGGAACAGGGCGGGCAAATGACTTTTCAGCGTTTTGCCGCGGAGACTGACAAGGTGCTGGGGTTTTTTGTCGAGCATATCCTGGCCGTCAGCAAGCAAAGCATGGCCATGGTGAACGTCATCAACGATGTCGATGAGCATATGCGCAAGATCGAGAAACTGTTGTCCGATGTCCAGGAAATCGCTGACCAGACCAATCTGCTGGCGCTCAATGCGGCCATTGAAGCGGCCAGGGCCGGCGAGGCCGGGCGCGGTTTCGCCGTGGTCGCCGATGAAGTCAGGAATTTGTCGAGAAATTCCGACAAATTCAGTGAGGAAATCCGTGTGGTCGTGAACAGTTCAAAAAACAATATCGAACAGGCCAGGCAGATGATCGAAACGATGGCCTCCAAGGATATGAATATCGCCATCTCTTCCAAGGCAAACGTCGACGAGATGATGGGGGAAGTTGCCGAGATCAACAAGAGCATTGCCGCCAGTCTGTCCCAGGTATCCTCCCTGACCGGCCAGATAGAGGACAATGTAGGCAACGCGGTGCGCGCGCTGCAGTTTGAAGACATGACCCGGCAGCTGGTGGATTACATTCAGGCCAATACCCAGCACTTTCAGGCGCTGACCGACGAGATGCGTGTCGGCCTGGGGTTTTTGCAGACCGGCGATGCCTTGAGCTGGATCAGGGAGTTGCGTTCCGGAACCCGGCGTCTGCAGGAAATGCAGCGACAATGGCGCGCCACGGAACAGAAGGCGGTCAGTCAGGAGTCGATGGCCGAAGGGGAAATCGAACTTTTTTAGATTGACGCCGAAACATCACTATAACAACAGGAATAAAGAGAATGGCAGTGGACATCAGATTTGATAAAGACAAGCGGGAATTGCAGATCCGGGTCTCAGGACGCTTCGATTTTGCCTTGCATCAGGATTTTCGTCGGGCTACCGAAGAGGCATCCGGGGCGTTGAGCTCCATAGTCATCGATTTGGGGGCGACCGAGTATGTCGACAGCTCCGCATTGGGCATGTTGCTGGTGCTGCGCGACCAGGTTGGTGACAGACAGGATGCGGTGCGCATTGTCCGGGCGCGGCCGGAAGTGAAAAAGATCCTGCAGATCGCCAATTTCGATAAATTGTTTACCCTGCAATAAATGTCCGCCATGCGAACTGTAGACAATACTGTACAGGCGGCAGCGGGGCAGTCTGCTGTGCCGGCAACAGCGAGGATTCTGATAGCGGACGACAGCCGACTGCAGCGGCTGATGCTGGAAAAGATGCTGAATGATGCCAATTATCAGGTCATCAGCGCTTGTGATGGCGCCGAAGCGCTGGAATTGTACTCCAGGGAGCAGCCTGACTTGGTGGTGCTGGATATTACCATGCCTTTGCTGAACGGTATCGAAGTGGCGCACAAAATTCGCTGCTCGGAAGGTGATGGGGGGGTTGTACCGATCATTTTCATTACCGGCATAGACGATGGCGCGTATTTACAGCGGTGTGTCGATGTCGGCGGCGATGATTTTCTTGGAAAGCCTTTCAATCCGGTGCTGCTGCAGGCCAAGGTCGATTCCCTGCTGCGCTTCAAGCGACTCTATCAGGAGCAGCTGGAGCAGAAAAGAAGCCTGCAGAAATATCAGCAGGCTGCCGCCCAGGAGCAGGAAGTCGCCGCCGCTCTGTACAACAATATCCTCCAGGCCGATTTTCTAGAGGCGCCGAATCTGCGCTATTCATTGTCTCCCATGGCGTTGTTCAACGGCGATGTGCTGCTTAGCGCAAAAAGTCCGGGGAACCAGTTATATTGTCTGTTGGGGGATTTTACCGGGCACGGCATTTCGGCTTCGGTGGGAGCTGGACCCGCGGCGGAAATTTTCTATGGCATGGTGCAGAAGGGCTTTGGCGCCGAGGAAATATTGACCGAAATCAACCGGAAAATGCACAAGCTGCTGCCGGTCAATATGTTTCTGGCGGCAACCCTGGTCACTCTGAATCCCGAGTCATGCACTCTGACCGTGATCACCTGCGGCCTGCCCGACCATTATCTGGTGAATCTGCGCAGTGGTGCAATAATGACAATTGCATCCAGAAATCTGCCACTGGGTATTACCGCTGCATTTGCCCTGCAGGAGCAGCATTTTGAAGTGACCCAAGATGATTTTCTGTATATGTTTACCGATGGCGTGATCGAAGCGGAAAATTTGCAGGGTGAACAGTTTGGCGACCAACGGCTGGCCGCCTGTCTGGCCCGGGATGCAGCCGGGGGCTTTGATTTGATCAAGAAGGAATTACAGCGACATTGCCGGGATCTGCAACAGCAGGATGATATCACCCTGGTGGCATTGCAATGCGCTGTGGAAGACGCGCCCTGGATAGCCGCGATGCAGCAGGAGAAACATGCTCAAATCATGCCGTTGACCTGGAAAAGCGCGATGGAATTGCATGTCACAACGCTGCGCCACCTCAATCCGGTGCCGGTCATGGTCAATTCATTGATGGAGGTACAGGGGCTGCACAGTCAGCGCGAGTCGATTTTCGTCATTGTCAGCGAATTGTTCACCAATGCTCTGGACCATGGCCTGCTGCAATTGGACTCGGAGTTGAAGGCAACTTCGGAAGGCTTCATCCAGTATTTTCAGATCCGGGAGGAACGGCTGGAGGAGGCAATTGACGGGCGCATCAAGGTCAGCTTCGACCATCAACCGATAGACAATGGCGGGCGTCTGGTGATTCGTGTACAGGATAGCGGTCAAGGTTTCGACAGCAGCCAGGTGTATTCCCGCATCGACGACAACGTGGGGTATTTCGGCCGCGGCATTCAACTGGTAAAAAAATTATGTCGGGAAGTCGAGTATTCAGACGCTGGCAACCGGGTCAAAGCCGTTTTTGAGTGGCATATTTAGATCGCCTTCAGCGGCCCGGGCTTACAGGAACGAGCATCAAACAGATCTGGCCAATATCAGCGGGGGAGTGGGACATCAGACCCGCAAAATCGGATGATATCAGAGTTGCAAGGCCAGGTTGTCGAAGTCGACCTGTGTCCATTCCATCAACACGAGCAGGACCATGAAAAGCAACAAGCAGAAAAAATCACAGTTTGTCGCCATTGCCTCGATCGCCGCGGAATTGAGCGCGGTCATGGATGTCGCCCGGGAAATTTCCCTGGCCGCGGCAAATGCCAAGGCAATCGCTTTCCGGGCGGGGGAAAAAGCCCGGGGGTTCCAGCCTATAACAGATTTCATCAATGAACTGGCCAAGGAGACTATTGCCCTGGTCAATGAAATCAATGAACAGGCCGTGGATCTCTATCAATTGACAGTCAAGGAATACCGTACCGGGGAAACTTATAAAAGTTTTCAGCAGGTACACAGCCTGCTGGATGGAGCACTGTACGGGCCGTCCCTGGAACAGTCGAAAGTGGCTGCGCAGCAGCGTATGCTGAAAACGCGGCGACAATTCAATCTGCATGTGATGCGCCTGCTGGACAGTCTGGGGGAGGTGATGCATCCTGCCCGCGCGGCCCGGGTGATCGCGGCTAATTCGCGTATTGAGGCGTCGCAAGCCGAGGAATACCTGCAGAGCCTGCAGGCCGTGGCGGAAAGTGTCGACAATGCGGCAAAAATAATTCATGAAAAAGTCCAGCGCTGCCGCAGCGCGCTAGCAGTGATCGATACGTCGAATTGAGGAAATACCGACTATGAAAATGGTAAAAATATATGAAGGGTCTTATCAGTGGATCATGTATGGCAGGGACAAGAACAAGCCGGAAAAAATCATCGACACCAACCAATATATCGTCAGGACGGCATCCCGTTGTCTGCTGCTCGATCCGGGCGGTATCGAACTGTTCGCCCCGATGCTGGCGGCGGTGCTGCATCATGCGCCAGCCGATGAAATAACCGATATCTTCGCCTCTCACCAGGATCCGGACATTATTTCCTCGCTTGGTTTATGGGATCAGGCCCTGCCCCACGCAAAGTTGCACGCACCGGCTCTCTGGGAGGGTTATCTGCGCCACTTCGGCTGCGAAAATATCGATTATGTGGGCATTCCCGACAATGGCGGCGTCATACAACTGGAAAATATCGAGTTGCAACTGCTGCCTGCCCATTATCTGCATTCCTCGGCCAATTTCAATGTCTACGATGCGCAGGCAAAAATTTTGATGTCCGGAGACATCGGGGCTGGACTGGAAGCACCCGGCGGCCCAGTGTATGTCGATAATTTCGATGCGCATATAGAATCCATGCGTTATTTTCACCAACGCTGGATGCCGTCCAATCAGTCCAAGCAGCAATGGATCGATCGTGTCCGCAAGCTGGATATCGATATTCTCGCCCCCCAGCATGGACGACTCTTTCAAGGCGACAATGTACAGCGCTTTCTGGACTGGTTTGAAGCGTTGCCGGTGGGAATTGTTTGAGTCT
>JAJRWJ010000353.1 GCA_024276805.1 Gammaproteobacteria bacterium | reverse complement strand
AAATGGGGTGGTGGTTTTCTGGATGGTCTTGGTTTTCTGGATTTTGCCGGTTCCGGTGTGGTGCATATGTGTGGCGCAAGCGCGGCATTGGCAGGCGTGTTGCTGCTCGGCCCGCGTAAAGGCAAATATGGCCCCAATGGTGAAATTCATCCGATTCCCGGCTGTAACATGCCGCTGGCAACCCTGGGTACGTTTATTCTATGGATGGGCTGGTTCGGCTTCAACGGCGGTTCGGAATTGAAGATTTCCGATATTGGTGAAGCCAATGCCGTGGCCATGGTATTCGTCAATACCAATACTGCCGCTGCGGGCGGTGCGATTGCGGCGCTGTTTACCGCACATATTCTGTTTGGCAAGGCCGATCTTTCCATGCTCTTGAATGGCGCCCTGGCAGGTCTGGTGGCGATTACCGCGGAGCCGTTGACGCCATCACCATTGCTGGCGACAGTCATCGGTATGGTTGGCGGATGCATTGTGGTTTTTTCCATCATTGGCATGGACAAGCTGAAAATCGATGATCCCGTGGGTGCGCTTTCGGTACATGGTGTCGTTGGCATGTGGGGATTGATCGCGGTATGTTTTTCCAATCCCGATGCAAAATTTTCCGCGCAATTGATAGGTATCGTAACCATTTTCGGCTTTGTCTTTATCAGCAGTCTGATCGCCTGGTATGTCATCAAGTTGATTATGGGTATTCGCGTCAGTGAAGAAGACGAATACAACGGTGTCGATTTTTCCGAATGTGGCATGGAAGCCTATCCGGAATTTACCGGATCTTCGAAATAACAGCTTGCTTTCCGCTGTTGCTGAACGGGCGCCTGGCGCCCGTTTTTTTTGTCCGGAATAACTGGCTGGAGTCTATAAACACTCATTCATCGGATATCTATGGAAATAAAACAGCCAATGCGATTGACTGTTTTATTCAGCATCAATGGCTTGAGGGTATCGATGCAGCCGGCGCACCCCTGTGCCGGATTTGTATCCATCTATACATTACCAATACAAAAATGGCTTTTTTCCACAAGACATATAACCGCGCACGATGCGGTTTTTTTTTGTTATGATGTGATCGCTGCAGGGGCTCGAATGATGACGGGCTGCTGGAAATTTATGGAATGACCAGAATTGCAATACAAATCGATTTATCAAGGGGAGTTGTTATGAAATTAGTGACCGCGATTATCAAGCCATTCAAGCTCGATGATGTCAGAGAGGCGTTGTCCGAGATTGGCATTACCGGTGTGACCGTGACTGAAGTCAAGGGTTTTGGACGCCAGAAGGGGCATACCGAGTTATATAGAGGCGCTGAATATGTCGTCGATTTTCTGCCCAAGGTGAAGATGGAAATTGCCGTTGCCGACGATTCAGTGGAGCAGGCCATCGGTGCGATTGTCAACTCGGCAAACACCGGCAAGATCGGCGATGGCAAGATTTTTGTCACCGATCTGCAGCAGGTGATCAGGATTCGTACCGGAGAAACGGGAGAAGATGCGATCTAGCGCGGCGCCATTGATTGCACAAGTACAGCAGTATTTTGTATTGACGGGTAATTACAATAAGGAACCAGGTGTGATTTTTACAAACTACCCGACCGGCAAGGAAAAATGAATGCTGTACTGGTCTGTAAATATTTCATCAATAGCATGCAGGTGCTTCATCAGTATTCTGGCAATTTTATATGATGGGTAAGTTATTTGTGTCATTTCGGGCGAATCTGAGAAATCCTGAAGCACCGAAATGCTGATGTCACATGCGAAGAGTATACAAGGGGGGGAATATGCGGTTTACCAAATTGATTATGCTGGTGGCAATGCTGCTGCCCGGACTGGCCAGCGCCGGACAATTGAACCAGGCCAATACGGCCTGGGTTCTGACATCGACGGCTTTGGTGTTGTTCATGACCATTCCCGGGTTGTCGCTGTTCTATGGCGGTCTGGTCAGAAGCAAGAATGTCCTGTCGGTGTTGATGCAATGTTTTGTCATTACCTGTCTGGTTTCCATTCTCTGGCTGGCCGGTGTCTACAGTTTTATTTTTACCGATGGCGGCGCGTGGCAGAAGTTCATTGGCGGCAGCGCCAAGATGTTTTTGCCGGGAATGGGAACCGGAGATCTGCAGGGGGATATTCCTGAAACGGTATTTTTCATGTTTCAGATGACTTTTGCGATCATTACTCCGGCGTTGATCGTCGGCGGTTTTGCCGAGCGTATGAAATTTTCCGCGATGATCTGGTTCAGCGGTTTGTGGCTGATCCTCGTCTATATGCCCATCTGCCACTGGATATGGGGTGGCGGCTGGCTGGCCGATCTTGGTGTCATGGATTTTGCCGGAGGTATCGTCATTCACGTCAATGCCGGGGTCGCGGCATTGGTGACTGCATTGGTGATCGGCAAGAGAAAGGGCTTCCCTACCACGCCGATGCCGCCGCACAACATGACCATGACCATGACTGGCGCAGGGATGCTGTGGGTCGGCTGGTATGGCTTCAATGCCGGTAGCGCCCTGGCTGCCGACGGCTCGGCCGGCATGGCGATGCTGGTCACGCATATTGCCGCATCCGCTGCATCCTTGACCTGGATGTTTATTGAATGGCTGCGCTTTGGCAAGCCCAGCGTCCTGGGCATCGTTACCGGCATGGTGGCGGGTCTGGGAACGATCACGCCGGCTTCCGGATTCGTCGGTCCGCTGGGGGCGCTGGTTATTGGTGTGTCCGCCGGCGTGGTTTGTTTCTACGCCACGCAGATCGTCAAACGCAAGCTGCACATCGATGATTCCCTGGATGTTTTTCCGGTGCATGGCATCGGCGGTATTACCGGGTCGCTGTTGACCGGAGTGTTTGCCGCGGCCGGACTGGGCGGCATGGGGCTGGCCGATGGGGTCAGTATTGCCCAGCAGGTCGGTGTTCAGGGGTTGGCCGTCGCTGTCACGATCATTTGGAGCGCCCTGTTCAGTTTTATCATCATAAAAGGACTGGACAGACTGGTGGGCATCCGTGTCGGTGAGGATGAAGAGGTGCAAGGTCTGGATATCATTTCCCACGAAGAAACAGGCTATCACAATCTGTAAACGGTCCTGTTCCTGACAGAGGGCGGTACACAATGGCCGCCTTCGTCCGGGCTTTGATATCCTGGCCGGATGCGGCAGACAAGAATCATGACGCAAAATAAAATCGAGCTGGAAAAATTCCGCAGGCCCGTTCTGATCACTGCCGGCCTGCTGGTGTTTTATGCCATTGCGGGGTTTTTCGTTTTGCCGGCGCTTCTGCAATGGAAACTGCCGGAGATGATACAGCAGCAGACGGGCCGAACTGCCACGATTGCCGATATTCAGTTCAATCCCTTCGCCATGGATTTCAGTCTGCAGGGCTTCGAGCTTCAGGAAAAGAATGCCCGGCCATTCATCACTTTTGCTGAATTCTACGTCGATGTCGCGGTGCTCTCTTCCATTGGCCATTTTCTGCTGACCTTT
>JAJRWJ010000352.1 GCA_024276805.1 Gammaproteobacteria bacterium | reverse complement strand
TTGCAGGGGACGCAGCCAACGGATGAGAGAAGCGCGGACGGAGAAATAAAGCTGACGCATTTTACACACGGATTGGGCTGTGCGTGCAAGCTGCGGCCGCAAGCGCTGGAGCAGGTTTTGCTCAAGCTGCCGCAAATAGGCGATCCGTCCATTCTGGTCGGCACAGAATCCGCAGATGACGCCGCTGTGTACAGACTGGATGAGAAAACAGCCATTGTGCAGACCGTGGATTTTTTCACCCCTATTGTGGACGATCCTTATCAGTTCGGCGCCATTGCTGCGGCAAACTCGCTGAGCGATATTTACGCCATGGGCGGTAAGCCGCTTTTTGCGCTCAATGTGGTCGGCTTTCCCAGCAACCGCTTGCCGCTGTCCGTCCTGGAGGAAATTCTGCGGGGCGCAAGCGATAAAGCGGCGGAGGCCGGCATTAGCATCATTGGCGGCCATACAGTGGACGACACCGAACCCAAGTTTGGCCTGGCCGTGACCGGTGTGGTCGATCCGGCGAAACTGCGAAAAAATATTGGTGCTCAGCCCGGCGATGTCATTGTGCTGACCAAACCGATCGGGGTAGGCATTCTGGCCACGGCTGTGAAGAGAGGCCTGGCCGAACCGGAGAGCATCCGGCGGATGGTGGAGGTGATGGCGGCGCTGAATCGGGAAGCTGCTGAAGTTGCCGGAGATTTTGATGTGCACGCCTGCACCGATGTGACCGGATTTGGTTTGCTGGGCCACTTGCTGGAGATGAGCCGTGGCAGCCACGCAGATGCCCGAATTTACGCTGAGCAGGTGCCATATTTTGACGAAGCCCTGGAATTCATCAACGCCGGTGTGGTGCCCGGCGGCACGCTGTCGAATCTGGATTATGTGGCTCCGTTTGTGACCTGGCACCCGACCCTGCCGGAAAATATGCGCACACTCCTGGCCGATGCCCAGACTTCGGGAGGCCTTTTGTTCGCCATTCCGGCCAATCAGCGCCAGGCCTTTATGCAGGCGCTGGCAAAAAAGATTCCCGACGCGGCAGTCATCGGGGAATTCACCAATCCAGGAGCGGGTCGGATAGAGGTTGTTTTATCTCAGTAAACTCGGGAGAATTGTTTTGAAACGATTATCGATTTCTGTTTTATTCATTCTTTTTGCTTATCTGGCCGTACCGGCAAGCGCACAGGACTCACTGCGCGTTTTGTCCGTTTCCCCGCGAGGCGAATTGCACTCCATTCGCGATGCTCTGAGCATTGTTGTTACTTTTTCACACCCCATGGTAGCGCTGCAGCCCACACCCGTAAAAATCAGTCAGGGGCCCATTGAGCTTGATCCGCCGGTATCGGGCACGTTCCGGTGGCTGGGTACAAGAACGCTTGCCTTCACCTCCCTGGACACATTGCCCTATGCCACGCAATTCAGGGGTCGGATTCCGGCCGGTACCACATCGCTGGATGGAAAGGTTTTATCCGCCGACTTTGTGTGGACTTTTACGACTCCCCGACCTGTGCTGCTGGTGTCGCATCCGCGTCAGAATGAAAAATGGGTCGATCCGCGATCGCCGCTCTACTTGAAGTTCAATCAACCCATGTCGCCACAAAGGATTGGCGATCGGATCAAACTCGTTGATCAGGCAATGGCGCAGTCTGTGCCGCTCACATTCTCTCATCCCGATAGCGAAGAAGTGAAAACTTTTTGGGACATGAAAGGCGACTTGTCGCACATCCTGAAAGTTACCCCCGTTCATGATTTGCAAACCGGCACTTCTTATCAATTGATTCTCGAAAAAGGCCTGCTATCAGCAGCGGGCAGTGCGGGACTGGCGGAAACGAAAATCATTTCTTTCAAAACCTTTGGCCCTTTGCGCTATCTGGGTGTTTCTTCCCCCAATAAAAAGAAAAAGCTGATCGAGCCGGATAGAGGGATTGTCCTTCATTTCAGCAATCGGGTCGCCCTATCGCAACTGGTGCAGCACATTCGCTTCGATCCGCCAGTGCAAATCCCGGACTATTATGCTAACCGCACCTGGGGACAAGAACGCATACATCTGCCCCTGCCGTTTCGTCCCGATACGCTCTATCGCTTTTATATCAGCGCCGATCTTGAGGATGTTTTTGGCAACAAATTGGGCGCGGCTGTCAGCGATTCTTTTCGTACTGTTTCGTATACTCCCCGCGTGATCATGACGAGCGGCCAGGGTGTGGTGGAAGCGGATGGTGATCGCCGCTATCCGGTGGTGTTCATCAATAAAGACAAGGTGCGGTTGAAAATGGCCGTCATCGCCCCGGATGAACTGATCCCCTGGCTTTTGCCTAAAAAAGATCTGTTTTACGGTGATGAACAATTGCCGGAAAAGCTGTTTGCCATCAACCGGGTGTGGAAGATTCCCCGCAAGAAAAACGTGCGCCAACTTTTTCCCATCAATCTTGATGAGGTGCTCGTTCCCCGGAAAACCGGGGCTGTGCTGGTGGAAATCGACGAGATGAATCGCACTCGTCGTCGGCGCACATTCCATCGCGCTCTGCTGCAGGTGACGCATCTTGGCATTTCCGCCAAATTTTCTCCGCACAACAACGTCATCTGGGTGACCACTTTGAAAGATGCACAGCCCGTGATCGGCGCTAAAGTCGAAATT
>JAJRWJ010000351.1 GCA_024276805.1 Gammaproteobacteria bacterium | reverse complement strand
GGAAAAGCCGCCTCGACCCGGCTACACGCATCACCTATGGTAGCTCTCCTGTACAGGGGCGATCGTCAGAATGCAGCATTGCAGGCTTGGCGTGCGTTGCTTGTCTCTGAAAGCCGGGAGTCTTTGCCAATAGCACTGAGGGCGTTGTCTGCTGCGTCCTTTCCAGACCATAGTGCTATTGGCAAAGGCTCCCGGTATTTGCTCTTGCCTTTGCGGGAATATTTGTGTTTGTCCCGGTGTATCCCGGCCCTGTTGAATCGGCCGGCATATTTTGCAACCGGATTTCTTGATTTTGGCGGCGCCAGGCTGCTGTTTTGGTTTTGTTTCGACATAACTTGACCCAATAGTTTGTATTAATTTCTGCAACTATTAAAATAGCATTTTATCCGACAGATATTAAGTTGTGAAATTCAAAAAAGACTTTGATGTCATCGTCATTGGCGGGGGGCACGCCGGCACCGAAGCGGCGCTGGCTTCCGCCAGGGCCGGTGCCAGAACCCTGCTGCTGACCCAGAATATCGAGACGCTCGGGCAGATGAGCTGCAATCCGGCCATAGGCGGGATCGGCAAGGGGCACCTGGTCAAGGAAATCGATGCCCTGGATGGCGCGATGGCCTGGGCGATCGATCAGGCCGGCATCCATTTCCGCATCTTGAATGCCAGCAAGGGACCGGCCGTCCGGGCGACGCGCGCCCAGGCGGACAGGAATCTGTATAAACGGGCGATCAGAAGCGCTCTGGAGAATCAGCCGCGCCTGGCATTGTTCCAGCAGACTGCCGCCGATCTGCTTGTACACGGTGACAGCGTCTGTGGCGTCAAGACGCAAATGGGTCTGGAATTTCACTGCCGTGCCGTGGTTCTGGCGACCGGAACGTTTCTTGGCGGCAAAATTCATATTGGTCTGGATCATTATTCCGGGGGCCGGGCCGGCGACCCGGCATCGGTCGCCCTGGCAGAGCGGTTGCGCGAGCTGCCTTTTCGCGTGGCTCGTCTGAAAACCGGCACACCACCGCGCATCGACGGCCGGAGCATCGATTTCAGCAAGCTCGAGGAACAGCCTGGCGATGTCCCGGCGCCGGTTTTCTCCTTTCTTGGTGAACGCGGACAGCACCCCCGGCAGATTCCCTGCCACATAACCCGGACCAATGCCAGAACCCATGCAATCATCCGGTCCGGACTGGACCGCTCGCCGATGTATACCGGGGTCATCGATGGCATCGGCCCTCGCTATTGCCCTTCCATCGAAGACAAGATCGTTCGCTTCGCAGACCGGGATTCCCATCAGATCTTTGTCGAGCCGGAGGGGCTGGATTGCAATGAGTACTACCCGAACGGTATTTCCACCAGCCTGCCTTTTGACGTACAGTATGAATTCGTCCGCTCCATGACAGGCTTTGCCGAAGCGGAAATCGTCCGCCCCGGCTATGCCATAGAATATGACTTCTTCGATCCCAGGGATCTGAAGTCGTCGTTGGAGACCAAACATCTTCAGGGCTTGTTCCTTGCCGGACAGATCAATGGCACGACCGGCTACGAGGAAGCCGCCGCACAAGGTCTGATTGCCGGTCTGAATGCGGCCAGGCTGACCCAGGACCTGGAGAGCTGGTGTCCTGGTCGCGATCAGGCCTATATGGGGGTCATGATAGACGACCTGATCACTCAGGGTACGCGGGAGCCCTATCGCATGTTTACCAGCCGGGCCGAATTCAGGCTGTTGCTGCGCGAGGACAATGCCGATCTGCGACTGACGGAACCGGGCCGGCAATTGCAGCTGGTCGGTGACCGGCGCTGGCAGGCGTTTTCCGAAAAGCGGGAGACGATCGAACGATTGCAGTCGGAGCTGGGCAGCCGATGGATAAAACCGGCTACCGAACAGGCTGAACAGATCGAGCGGATCTGGGGTCAGCCCCTGCAGCGGGAAACCAGCCTGATCGGGCTGTTGCGCCGGCCGGAAGTGGATGTGCTGCAATTGCTGGATTTCGCCGATTATCGGCAGGTCGATGAACAGGCCGCTGAGCAGGTGGCGATACAGGCCAAGTATGCTGGTTATATAGACAGGCAGCAAAACGAGATCGACCGGGCCAGACGCTACGATCACCTGCGCCTGCCGGCATGGCTGGACTACACCAGGGTTCCTGGGCTGTCCAACGAAGTCAGTGAGAAATTGCAGCAGCATGTGCCGGAAACACTGGGCCAGGCGTCGAGAATTCCTGGGGTCACACCCGCGGCGATTTCGCTGCTGCTGGTGTACATGAAGAAAAAATCCGCTTGATGTACGATTGCCGCGACATTCTGCTTTCAGGACTGCAGGCGCTGGCGCTGCCTGCCGATGCGGAAAAGATCGAGGCGTTGCTGCATTTTCTCGAACTGATCGAAAAATGGAACAGGGTCTACAACCTGACGGCAGTACGGGACAGGCAGGCCATGGTGCCGCTGCATCTGCTGGACAGTCTGGCGATTCTCCCTCACCTGCAGGGACCGGAAATCATCGATATCGGCACTGGCGCCGGGCTGCCGGGCATCCCGTTGGCGATTTTCGCACCGGACATGACTTTCCAGCTGCTGGACAGCAATGCCAAGAAGACCCGCTTCGTGCAGCAGGCGATATTGGAATTGAACTTGCAGAATGCCGTGGTCTGTCACGAGAGAGTGGAAAATTTTTGTCCGGAAAAGAAATTCCAGACCATCATCACCCGGGCCTTTGCCAGTTTGCAGGCCACTCTCGATCAAACCCGCCATCTGCTTGCCGGGCAGGGGATTTTGCTGGCCATGAAAGGCCGGTTTCCGGAGCAGGAGCTGGCCGGCATTCCAGGGCAAATCGATGTGATCCCCCTGGAGGTTCCCGGCGTCGATGCCGAGCGCTGCCTGATCAGGTTATCAGGAGTGGTGCAACATCAGCAGTCCTGAAACCGACTGGATAAAATCAAAAGACTGTTTTGTCTGGTCAACAATCATGAGACAGCGTGCCATAGATCGATGCGCAGTTTGTGCGGCCAGACATGATATTGTATCGCCATTGTCGGGCTTCGTGCCTCAGCGCCAACCGGAGCAAGGGAAATGCAGGTTGATGCTGTTGAGCATCCGCTTGTCCAAGCATCGATTGGTACAGCACCAATGGCCGGCATCTGCTCCTGACAGCCATGGTCATGTACAATTGACCTTATTGAGAAAATCCGTGCATAACCGAGGTTTGTAGAAGAATGGGACGAATAATTGCGGTAACCAATCAAAAAGGTGGTGTAGGGAAGACCACGACCAGCGTCAATCTTGCCGCATCTCTGGCGGCCGGCAAGCGCAGCGTATTGCTCGTGGACCTGGATCCACAGGGTAATGCCGCGATGGGCTGTGGCATCGACAAGAATGAAGTGGCGCTGTCCAGTTGTGATCTGCTGCTGGAGCAGGCGGCAATAGCGGAAATCATCATCGATGTGGACAATATTGGTTTTTCGGTCATTCCTGGAAATGCCGATTTGACCATGGCGGAAGTGCAGCTGATGCAGGCAGAGCGCCGTGAACGCCGGCTGTCAGATGCCTTGCAGCAGGTCAGGGAGAATTATGACTATATCCTGATCGACTGCCCGCCTTCTCTGAACATGCTGACCTTGAATGCGCTGGTTGCCGCAGACAGTGTACTGATACCGATGCAATGCGAGTATTATGCTCTGGAAGGTCTGTCGGCATTGATGGACACCATCAGAAATATCCGCGATACGGTGAACGCCAAATTGCAGCTGGAGGGCTTGCTGAGGACCATGTTCGACAACCGCAGCCGTTTGACCAAGGATGTCTCGGACCAGTTGCTGGAATATTTTGGCGACAAAGTGTTCAGAACCTGCGTACCCAGAAACATCCGGCTGGCGGAAGCGCCAAGTCATGGCTTGCCGGTATTGTTGTATGACAAGACGTCGCGCGGTGCTCTTGCGTATATCGCTCTGGCGGGTGAATTGACCAGAAAACATCAAAAACCATAGAAACGACCGGGGCGTCGGGGAATGACTTTGAAAAAACGCGGTTTGGGAAGAGGTCTGGATGCACTGCTGGGCGATGTCTCGATCGACCAGGAAAAAAAGCAGCATCAGCTGCAGACATTGCCTATCGAATTGCTGCAGCGAGGTCGCTATCAGCCCAGGAAAGACATCGATCCAGTGAAGTTGCAGGAGCTGGCGGATTCGATCAAGGCCCAGGGAATCGTGCAGCCGGTGGTGGTGCGCCGGCTGGAAACTGAAAAATACGAGATCGTTGCCGGAGAGAGACGCTGGCGCGCCGCACAGCTGGCGGGATTGCAGGAAGTTCCGGTGGTGCTCAGGGATATAACCGATCGGGAAGCGATGGCCATTGCGCTGATTGAAAATATCCAGCGTGAGGATCTGAACCCTCTGGAAGAGGCAGAGGCATTGAAAAGACTGTTGGAGGAATTTTCCATGACCCATCAGCAGATCGCTGAAGCCGTGGGCAAATCCAGAACGACGGTGACCAATCTATTGCGTCTGATCGAATTGCACCCGGAAGTGAAGAAGCTGCTGATCAGTGGCGCCCTGGAGATGGGTCACGCCAGAGCACTGCTGGCGCTGGAAGGTGAAAAACAGGTTGCCGCGGGCAGAAGGATTGCCGCGGCTGGATTGACCGTCAGGGCCGCGGAAAAGCTGGTCAAGGACAGCCAGACCGATAAAAAACCAGGCCGGGACAAAACACCTGATCCGGATACCATTCGCCTGCAGAATGAACTGAGTGAAAAAATTGGTGCAAAGGTTACCATCAGTCACCAGCGCAGCGGCAAGGGACGATTGATTATCGACTATTCCAGTCTGGAGGAACTGGATGGTCTGATGCGGCGCATAACCTGACCAATAAGCATTGCCCCTCCCCCTGCATCGTAACTGCTTTTGTGTGAATAGGGGCTCATGGCGAATGGCGCGGAGGCTTATCCGCCCTTGCCGCATTGTCTGTCAGGGTTTCAATGTTGGCTGAAGCGGCAGCGAAAGCCAGCGCTCAGACCTGCCTCGAGGTTGTACAGACGCTGGTGGAAAACACCGGGGCGCTGTTGTTCAAGCAGTGAAGTCGCGGCTGAAGCCGCTCCTACGCCGCTATTCGCAATCCGTAGGAGC
>JAJRWJ010000350.1 GCA_024276805.1 Gammaproteobacteria bacterium | reverse complement strand
GCGGCGTAAGCGGATGCCAGGATCATAGTGTCTCCTAAAGTTGAAAATATCGGCAAATTCTGCCAGCTCAAATCATCAAAACCTTTGTAAGTATCGCCATTCCGGTGCAGCCAGTCACCGGCTTGAACGGGAGCCGGAAACGGATCCAGAGACAGGCTCTGCCATCCGTGGCGCTATAGCCCCGGCGGGCATGACGTGCTTTCGCCCGATCCGGCAAACAAGGCCTTGGCGATCTTACCAAAAGTTATTTTTTCCTGGCATCGGGAGTCATCAGGCGCGCCGCCAGATCATGATCGGAAAAAGTATGGATAGCATCTCCCAATTGTTTCGCCTGACCACCATGCGCCTCATAATCATGCATAAAATCATGCATATATTCCATTACCGTATGATCGATCAGATAGGCATTGGTCAAATCCAGGGTGACTTTTTTACCACCAGGGAGGTTGTCCAGGGCCTTCTTGAAAGGCAGAAAATTAGTGAACAAAGCCGAGCCATCGAGCTTGACGGTGATTTCATCGTCGCCATGCTCATCGATGCTGAAATGAATTTTGAACAAGTTACTCAGCCAGACGCCGCGCAGCATATGAATGGTCAGCTTGACCACAATGCCAATGGCGACACCGATCAACAAATCGGTTGCCAGTACGCCGATGATGGTGACAACGAACATGAAGAACTGTTCACTGCCCACTTGCAATACCTTGATGAATTCCTTGGGCGCCGCCAGCTGGAAGCCTACATAGACCAGCAGGGCGGCCAGCGCGGCCAGCGGAATGCTGTGAATGACCCGTGGGAACAGTATCACGAATAGCAGCATGAATGACCCGTGAAAAAAATTTGCCCAGCCGGTTTTCGCGCCATTACCGATATTGGCCGAGCTCCTTACCACTTCAGATATCATCGCACTGCCGCCGATCAATCCGGACAGGGTATTGCCCGCGCCAACTCCCATGATATCCCTGTCCAGATTGGATTTTCGTTTATAGGGATCCAGCTTGTCTACGGCGACGGTTGTCAACAGGCTTTCCAGACTCCCCACCAGACAAATACTGATGACCGCCACCCAGAATTCCAGTGTCGGAACTTTGGAAAAATCGGGAAAATAAAAGCTGGACATAAAATGCTCGGAAATGGCCACCAGATAGGCCGGCCCGACGCTTTCTTCACCCGCAAAAATATTGGTCAGCATCTGCAACTGTGCCGGCAGATGGTAAATATGCCTGTGCGCCAGATCAAAGAACAGTCCAAGTCCTATTCCCAGTGAAACGACGACAATGGGTCCGGGAATTTTCCTGAAAAATGGATGCTGTAATTGATTCCATAAAATCAGCAACAGCAAACCGCTGATCCCGATAACACCAATTTCAAGATTCATATTGATAAAACTGTGCGGGATTTGCGCCATACTGGAAAACAGACTGCCCGGATCAGGAGTGACGCCCAGCATCACATGAATCTGCTTGGTCATGATGATAATGCCAATGGCCGCCAACATGCCATGCACCACCGAGGTCGGGAAAAAGGCGCTGAGCGATCCAACCTTGAAGATACCCATGAGAATTTGAAAAATTCCCGCCACCACTATGGCCGCCAGAGCAAACCGGTAACCGGCGATGGGATCGCCGTTGCCCATGGTTTCAACGGCATCCAGGATCACCACGATCAGACCCGCGGCGGGTCCTGTGATTGTGACATAGGAACCATTGATACGCGATACGATGATGCCCCCGACAATGGCGCTGAGTATGCCGGCCATGGGCGGCAGACCGGATGCCATAGCAATCCCCAGACATAACGGCAAGGCGATCAAAAAAACCAGAAAACCGGAAAGCATGTCGTCACGCCAGTTTTGTTTTAAACCGGCCAGGCCTGTCGCCGGTTGCACAGGTAAAGAGGGATGAGTCATAGCGGTATCCTTTAAATCAGTAAAAACCTAGATTACAAAAACACTAGCATTATTGATGCCAACATATCAATGCTACAAGCGGCCTGATGCGCGCCACGCTCCCTGCCATGCCGCCCTGCTGAAAAGTTGCAAAGTGGAATCATCCAGTTCAGGGATGAATTTGTGGACAAAGAAACCGCTTGTGCTTTTATTGTCTGGTTCAAATAAACCATAGAAGCGGTTTATTTGAACCAGCAAACTTTCTGGCGCGGTTTTTTCCGGCCTGCAAGGAAACACTGCCTCAGAGCATTTGTTTACCTGATTACCCACAGGCTTCAGCCAATTTCATCATTTACCGTCACGCTCCATGCCATGTCATCCATGGCAGAGACTGCCAGGATCCAGTGGCCTGGATTGAGGTCAGCATCCATGGCTGGGGGGTACATGCCTGTACGCTGGATACCGGCTCCCGTATCGGCATGACGTAGCTTGGACGGTCTTGATGCATGGCTGAAACTCATACGTAATCAGGTTTGTTTATGTGAATACAAATGCATTGCATCCAGCACTGACGCATGTGTTATTAACGCCAGAGTTTTAGGGCATTCCCAGCGAATTAAAAAAATATTTTTCGTTTTAGAGGGTAGATAAATTTTTCTGCATCTGTCATGATAAGCATGAGCGAATAGCACTACCATGCTG
>JAJRWJ010000349.1 GCA_024276805.1 Gammaproteobacteria bacterium | reverse complement strand
TTGCAAAACAGATCAATACATCGGCATCATGAAAAAAATTTTACCGTGGTTGATGTGGGGCCTGGGTACCCTGTATTTCTATTTTGACTATATCAACCAGGTGATTCCTGCTGCCCTGGGTCAGCAGCTTAGCAGCGCTTTCCATGCCAATGCGGCGGCATTGGGCTTTATTGCCTCCTGTTATTTTTATTCTTACGCTGTTTTACAAATCCCCATCGGCATGACGGTGGACCGCTTCGGTCCGCGCCGTCCACTGGCTTTGGCGGCGCTGTTTGCCGGCGGCAGCTGCCTGTTGTTCTCCATGGCGGCCTCACCGTCTCAAGCAGCACTGACGCGGATGATGGTCGGCGCCGGCGCCGCCTTTTCCTTTGTTTCCTGCCTGAAACTGGCAGCTAATTGGTTTCCGGCCAACCGCTTTGCCACCATGGTCGGATTGACCAATATCGTTGGAATGATCGGTGCTGTCAGTGGTGAAGGGCCGATTTCCGCACTGGCTGAGACGATAGGCTGGCGTGAGACATTATGGTTGATTGCCGGCCTTGGATTAACGTTGTCAGTGCTAATTTACTTGTTGCTGCAGGATAAACCGGAAATGACATCGTTGCAGCAAAGCACGGCGGTCAACACACATATAATCGCTGATTTGAAATATTTGTTGTCACAACGTGATGTCTGGTTTACCGGAGTCTATGCGGCGACTATCAATACCAGCTTCATTGCCTTCGGTGCGCTCTGGGGTACGCTGTTCATTCAATCCAGATTTCACACCAGTCAGACAGAGGCCGCCACGATTGTATCGATGCTATTTGTCGGCGCCATCCCCGGCAGTTTCTTTTTTGGCTGGTTTGCCGACCGTATCCAGCGTTTTAAATTGCCCATGACCATTGGCGCCAGTGGCGGTATGATCAGCATGGCCATCTTACTCTATGTTCCCGGTCTGCCTTTGTGGATGTCCTATCCACTGATTTTTTTACTGGGTTTCTGTTGTTGTGGTAATGTTTTGGCCTATGCCAACAACGCCAGAATCGGCCCTCAACGGGCCGAAGGCGTCTCTCTGGGTTTTACCAACACCTGGTTGATTGGTGGCAGCGCGTTGTTTCAACCTCTGATCGGCAGACTGCTGGAAGATGGACAAACGGTTGCCTTAAAGACGGCTGACTTGCATTTTTCAACTGTCGACTATCAATCCGCACTGTCAGCAATAGTAATCAGCCTGATGGTTGCGCTGCTGATGAGTCTGTTCATCGGGGAAAGCTATACAATCACAGAAAAAAACGCTCCCTGACTGCAATATCAAACAGAAGCTGATGCTACTGAAACTTGGATAGCCACAGCCTTTGAGTGCGTTAATAGTTTCTCAATTACCACTGGTGTATTCTGGAACGCTGAAACGTTGCTCGCAAAAGGAACTGGCCGCCGAAGTGGATATCCGCTTTCGACCATCAGGTGACAGATGCAGACCACTCTGGTTTCACTGCAAGACCAAGCCGCCATCGGCCTACTGCCGGATGATGTGGACATGCATGAGATCATGTACCAGCTTTATGTGCTTGATAAGATCAGGAAGGGTCAAGAGGCCGTGGAACAGGGAAAAACTATCACCAGCGAAGAATCATACTCTGCGCACATGACATCATCACCCCGGCAGCCCCTTTTTTGCCGATGGCTACGTTGAAAAACCTTGCTGTTGATCGCTACAGCTGCGTTTTTCCGCCTTGCAGCCACCTCAATCTCGGAGTCCGGTGGAAATGCCTTTGTCTTCTCGATCAGCCCCTGCAACAGGGCGAGCGCATATAAATCGCTGTGAAAATAGCACCTTAGCCTGCCACCCGGATTCCGCAAGCTGCATCCGGGCTACATTCGATTCAGGATTTGCCGCTTTGTTCATGCCGCTGAGCGCTGATTCCCGTAGCCCGGATGCAGCCTCAGCGGAATCCGGGAAAAGCCGCCTCGACCCGGCTGCACTCATCACCTATGGTAGCTCTCCTGATGGATTACCATATCCTTTTGGTTTTTCATGATTTTATATGCGCTCGCCGTGGTCCCTGCAAACGGCAAGGTTCATAAGTGGATTTCATATTGTTTCCTCATCACGCAAAAAACACAGCATCATAAGCCACAATCCGGAATCAGCTGCTCCCCCTTGGCCAGATACCAGTTCAGGATATCACCCCAGATTTCCTGTGCCGTTTCCGCATACCAGAACAACTCCCGGTCTTCCGGATCGATCACCCCTTCGGCAATCAGGAACTCCACATCGAATGCTTTCCGCCAATAGTTTTCACCCACCAAAACGATTGGCAGGGCCTTCATGCAGCGCGTCTGGATCAGCGTCAAGGTCTCGAACAATTCGTCCAGGGTACCGTACCCGCCGGGAAAGACCACCAGGGCTTTGGCGCGTAGCAGAAAATGCATTTTCCGCGTGGCGAAATAATGAAACTTGAAACAAAGTTCCGGTGTGATATAGGGATTCGGGAACTGTTCATGCGGCAGCGTTATATTCAGCCCGACCGTTTTTGCGCCAACGTCATAGGCACCACGATTGGCCGCCTCCATCATGCCCGGCCCACCTCCGGTCATTAACAGCAATCGGCAATCCGCTGCGCCCTTGCCCGATTGGCCGACAATTTGTCCAAATTCCCTGGCGACATCGTAATAATGGCTTTTTTCCTGTATGCGCTTGGCAATCGCCAGTCTTTTTTGCAGTTCCTCATTGTCCGGGGAAGCCTTCAGCGCTTCTGTAAATGCCTGCACACGCCTAGCGGCAACTGCCGGTTCGATGATACGGGTACTGCCATAGACGACAATGGTGCTTTCCACGCCATGTTCCTGCAGCAGCAGCTCCGGCTTCAGAAAATCCAGCTGCAGGCGCAGTGAACGTACATCGTCGCGATGCAGGAAATCAATATCCTGGTCCGCCTGACGGTATGAGGCACTGGACAATAGCTTGTGCACTCTCTGCGGCGCATCCGGATCCTCTTCCGGCGGTTTGGGTTTATGCCAGGGCAGAGGTTCTATTCTGTTCTCGGCAGGTGGTTTCGGAATGTGTTTTTGTTCACAGGAATGTTCATGATCGTCAGTTGCAGACATTATTTATTCTCCCGGAAATTTTATCATCGTTGCCACAGTATATGTTTGGCTTCCAGTGGCACAGCAACGTCGGGGTGATTTGCAATGATCCGTGCAGTATAGTCGGATGCTGGTCGTTCAGTGGCTACTGTGGCACGATAGTCATAACCATTTACTGCGCCCACAAGCTTGTCGGTACACTCCATCTCATGAATCTCAGGGGGGCCGCCATTGATTCCTTCGGCAAACAGTTCGACCCGGACCGCATCGATGTCAATGTCATCGATATACACCTGAACCCCTATGTAATGCTGCCGTTCATTACTTTCAATTTTCAATTCACCAAAACGCAGATTTTCCCAATGCTGTGCCAGCATGTGCATCCAATCTGTTATGAACCGGGCCTCTTTGCCATTATTGGCTGCCCGTTTAAGGTAGGCCAGCGCAGCCGGCAAATAGTATTGTTCGGTATATTGCCGCACGGCCCTGCCCGCAGAATAGACCGGTGTCAGTTTGGCCATGCTTTCCCGCATTCTCGTCACCCAGGCGGATGGGATGCCATGGCTGTCGCGTGTATAAAACTCCGGGATGACTTCCTGTTCCAGCAAATCGTATAATGCCTCGGCTTCGGCTGCATCCCAGCCAGGATCATCGCCATGTTCCTGACCATCTCCCAAAGCCCACCCCAGGTCGGGGGAAAAGGCTTCCGCCCACCAGCCATCCAGTTCTGAAAGATTGATGCCGCCATTGACGAGTACCTTCATTCCACTGGTGCCGCAAGCTTCCCAGGGCCGCCGCGGCGTATTGACCCAGACATCCACACCCTGCACCAGACGTTCCGTCAACAGCATGTCATAATCACTCAAAAAAATGATATGTTTGCGCGCTCTGGGTTGACGGATAAAACGCACCCATTTCTGTATCAGGGCTTTTCCTGCTTGATCAGCCGGATGCGCCTTGCCGGCTAGAATCAATTGTACCGGTCGTTCCGGATTGCTCAGCAGGCGCAGCAATCGTTCCGGGTCGTGCAACAACAAATTTGGTCTTTTATAAGTTGCAAAACGACGCGCGAAACCCAGCGTCAGAATGTTTGGATCGAACAAATGTTTCGCTTCTTCAATCTCTCCGAGTGTGGCGCCGGCAGCAGCCAGATGCCTGGACAATCGTTTCCGGGCATACTTGACAAGCGAATTTCTTGCCGCGGTACGAAATTCCCAAAGTCTGAAATCGGAGACTTGATGGATATCCTGTTCCAGCGTCTCCGCTGTACCCAACCAGCGATCCTTGCCGCATGCTTCCGTCCAGATCTGGTCAGCCATCGGTGAATCCCAACTGGGCATGTGCACACCATTGGTAACATAGCCCACAGGGACTTCCTGTTTCGGCCAGCGGGGGAAGAGCGGTTGAAAAATGTGCCGACTGACTCTGCCATGTAACTGGCTGACGGCATTGATGGCTCCGCTGCCACGAATTGCCAGATAAGCCATATTGAAGTTTTCAGCCTGGTCAGACGGATTATTACGCCCCAGGGCAAGCAACTCGTCGATCGATATTCCCAGTATTTTCTGCGCATAATGGTGTAGATATTGCTCTATCAGAGCTGCTGGGAAGAGGTCAAAACCGGCAGCCACAGCTGTATGCGTGGTAAAAAGATTGCCTGCGCGGGTGGCGGCCAGAGCAACATCAAAAGGCTGCCCTGTTTCCTGCATAAAACCCCTGGCCCGTGCCAGTACGGCGAAAGCTGCATGCCCTTCATTCAGATGACAGACCTCCGGTTTGATGCCGAGGGCGCTGAGAAGCTGCCATCCGCAAATCCCCAGAATCATCTCCTGCTGCAGCCGCAACTCCAGTCCGCCACCGTATAACTCGCTGGTTATCCCCTGATGCGCGGGAAGATTTGCCGGATCATTGCTGTCCAGCAGATACAGAGTGGCGCGACCGACCTGGACTTGCCAGGCCCGCAGCCAGACCGTATAACCGGGCAAAGAGATGTTTAGCCGCAGCCATTCTCCATTGGCGCAGCGTACCGGCCTGACCGGCAGCTGTCCCGGTTCGTTGTAGGGATAAAAAGCCAGTTGTGTGCCATCCTTGTTGATCAACTGGCGAAAATAGCCCTGCTGATAGAGCAGACTCACACCGACTACCGGAACCCCAAGATCGCTGGCCGCCTTGAGCTGGTCACCGGCGACGTTGCCCAGTCCTCCCGAATAGATAGGCAATGCCTCGCCCAGCATGAATTCCATACTGAAATAGGCGACACAGCCGAGTGCTGATTGTGCATGGTTTTGCTGGAACCAGCCGGGAGATTCGATTAATTGCAGCTTGTTGTTTATCAACTCAGTGATGCTTTTACGTACTCCAGGATCAGACAAAACCTGTTCGACACGGTCCCTGGAGATCGTTTGCAATATCCCCAAAGGATTATGCGTGAGCTCCCATAGATCAGGATCCAGTTGCCGCCAGATTTTGTCAGCCGCATGATTCCAGGCACAGCGCATATCCAGAGCCAGTTCGATCAATGCCTCGAAGCCATCGATATCCATGAGCAAAGGTCTGCCAATAGTGTGTTCCACATGTGTTTTCTGATTCATGA
>JAJRWJ010000026.1 GCA_024276805.1 Gammaproteobacteria bacterium | reverse complement strand
TATAACTTAGATACTCTCGCTGGTCCTCTTGGTACTCGAAGTCCATGCTCCCAATGGCATACTTGTCAAGAGGAATTATATTGGTTTTGTTTTAAAACATAACCGCGCAGTGAGGCGCGCTGGCGGAGCAATCTGCTGAATGCTTGGCGTAACCCGGTTTTTTACACAAATCGGAGTGGCGTGTAATAATATTCGCTGTTAACAGAATCGGCATGCATAAAAAAACCCGGCTGAAAAGGCCGGGTTTTTCCTTGCGTGAAGCGGGGCGAGACTAGATTTTTCCGTCCAGACCCATTTGGAAATACTTGTGGGTGATTTTGTCCTGGTTTTCCAGCAGCCAGTCGATATCCGGTGTGTTGGTCATTGCTTTATGGATCGCCTGAGCCGTGGCTTTGCGGTGAATATCGAATAAAATCTGATGATCCAGGTTATCGTCGCTGGCGACGCTGGGGTTCAGCCAGACCGAAACGATAATACCCAGATCGTTGGCTTTTTCCTTGGGGATGTCGCCGGCACGCACGGCATCCAGAACGCCATTGGCAATAGCTGCCTGGACGGTTCCCATCAGGATATTGGTATAGCGGGCGGCCATTTTACCTTTGACGGTGACTTTGCTGACCATCAATGTGACCGGACGTACCTGAATATCGGTATTCAAAATAGCGAAGACCCTGGAGTGCCCTTGAACCTGATCGCCGGTTAACGTCGCCAGCGCAGTGCCAACAGGCCCGTCCAGTTCGCCAATGACAATTTCAGGTTCAGCGGCTGTTCCCGGAGGCCCGCCTGCAACCAGAGCCTCGCCGGTACGCATGACAATTCTTTCACTCATTCGTGTACTCCAAAAAAGTAGATAAAAAGAAATAAAAATAACCTTGAGCGCATTAGAATAGCATATTTTATATGTATTGTGCCGGACAATCGATGTTTCAGGAAAACAGTATGAACAACAAGCTGACCACGACAGATCACAGCCGCGATGCTGCTGGTCTACAGTACGTCTACCCGGTGCTGTCGCGGCGTGCCGGCGGTTTGTCGGTGGGTATCAATTTCAATATCAACAACGCCTGCAACTGGCGCTGCATCTATTGTCAGGTGCCAGGCCTGGTGCGTGGGACAGCGCCCGATCTGAATCTGGATCTGCTGCAAGAAGAACTGCGCGGTTTTCTACTCGATTTGCTGCAAGGGGATTTTTTTGAACGTTTTCGGGTTCCCATGGGACAGCGGGAAATCAGGGATATTGCCATTTCCGGCAATGGCGAACCCACCAGTGTCAGACGATTGGCGCCGGCAGTGGCTCTGATCGGTCGCGTGATGCAGGAGGTTTTGGGACAGGGCGCCTGTCAATTCGTGTTGATCAGCAATGGCAGCTTGATGCATCGGCCAGAGGTGCAGGAAGGGCTGCGGCGATTGCATCAGTATCGCGGCCAGGTCTGGTTCAAACTCGACAGCGCAACACCTGAAGGTCGCAAGTTGTTGAACAATGCGGCGTTATCCCAGCGAAATTATATCGATAATTTACTGTTGTCGGCAAAGTTGTGCCCGACCTGGCTGCAAACCTGCCTGATCGATCTCGAAGACCGCGATTTAATTGCCCGGGAAAGGCGGGCCTATTTACAATTACTGCGTGAATTGCGGGAGAAAACCACGCTGCAGGGGGTGTTGCTCTATACGCTGGCACGGCAGTCACATCAGCCTGAGGCGGCGCGTCTGGTCAGAGTGACGCCTGATCAGCTGCATGACTTTGCCGGTCAGATCAGAGCGTTGGGCATTCCGGTCAGGGTGAGTCTGTGAATGTTTTTTCGTAGGAGCGGCTTCAGCCGCGATTTCCTGTGCGGGCGAAATGTTCGTTGGGGATTTTGTATGGACGTGTTCAAGTGTTCTGTAGCCAGACTTCCCTGTCGGGACGCAGGGGAATCATAGGAGTCTACGTCGTGCAGATATATTTTATGCCTTGATATCCAGTAATGTACCTGTCGTTTTTTGTTCGGTTTGCAGGATTTTTGCTCCGGCCTTGGCTTCGAATTCGGCTTCCTTGAGGCTGACGATGGGTTTGAACAGATCGTTGGCTTTTCCTTCAGAACCGCCCACTTCACCGGTCTGTATCGATGCCGAGGCAATTTCTTCGGCTGCATTCGCGGCTCTTTGCTGACTGCTATTGATCAAATTGAGGGCGCTGGATGAAGCTGAATTGACGTTCATGATCTGTCTCCTGAAAGTCCTGAAAAATGGTCTGTTAACAATTCTATACATGAATTGACGGTTCTGCAGCCGATCAGTACTGTTTATCGGTAAATTGTGAACACGCCAGCAATATTTTGCCCGCAGCACTGCAAGCCACGGTGCTATGTAATGGCTCACCTGTCGGACTTGTGCGCATTAATTACAGATGTACAGGCTATTTGCCGGTATGGATTTTTCCGCTATTCACTCGGCAGTTCCTAACTCCTTGCAAAAACCACGGACAACGGGTATCGTTCGCCACTTTGCCGGAAACAGGGTTTATCGATGTATATTTCACTCGAGGTGCTGGAAAAAGTGATCCGGGAAGCGGGTACGATCGCTTTGAATTATTTTAATAACCTGAAGAACCTGGAAGTCACGAAAAAAAGCTCCCGGGATCTGGTCACCGAAGCCGATGTCGCTGTCGAGGCCTTTTTGAAAGAAGCCCTGAGCAGGGAATATCCACAATACGGTTTCTGGGGGGAAGAAAGCGGACAGAGTGAAAATCAGTCCAACCGCTGGATCGTCGATCCCATCGACGGCACGCATTCTTTTACCAAGGGTCAGTATTTCTGGTCGATCAGTGTTGCGCTGGAAATCGCCGGGGAAATCGTTTTGGCGCAGTGTACGCGCCCGCTGTGGATGATTACTATTGTGCTGAAAAGGGCATGGGGGTATGGAAAAATGCTATGCCGGTCAGCGTGTCCAGTGAACAGAATCTTGGTGATTCAATGGTTGCCACCGGCTTTGCCTGCCTGCGTAGTTACCTGGAAGACAACAATCTGCAGCGCTTCTGCAGAATCGCCCAAAGAACCACCGGACAGCGCCGTTTTGGATCGGCGGCAATGGATATCTGCATGGTGGCCGATGCTCAGCTCGATGCATACTGGGAGCAGGAACTGAATCTCTATGATGTCGCCGCCGGCGCCTTGATCGCCATGGAAGCAGGAGCAACCGTGACGGACTTCAAGGGCAATCCGGGAATCTTTCCCGAACAGATCCTGGTGACCAATGGCAAGTTGCTGGAGCAGATTCTGCCACTGATGTGAACTGGATTTTTTCTGCTTCAGCGGAGGAATTTCTGGGCAGTACAGACAAGGACATCGAACCGCCAGTCAAAGCTGGTGGCTCGATGCCGGAATGGATGGGGAATACGCGGTGCAGGAAATCAGACGGCTTTTGCCATTTCCGCGCGCATGTCGTCGATGATCTGTTTGTAGTCGCCCTTGCCAAAAATTGCCGAACCGGCAACGAAGGTATCGGCGCCTGCCGCCTTGATTGCCCCGATATTGTCGATTTTGACGCCGCCATCGATTTCCAGGCGGATATCGAAGCCACTGTCATCGATTCTTTTTCTGACTTCGCGCAGCTTGTCGAGCGCCGAGGGGATGAAGGACTGGCCGCCGAAGCCAGGATTGACGGACATCAACAGAATCATGTCCAGTTTGTCCATGACATAATCCAGGTGATGCAGCGGTGTGCCGGGATTGAAGACCAGGCCCGCCTTGCAACCATTGTCCTTGATCAGTTGCAGGGTTCTGTCGATATGCACCGACGCTTCCGGATGAAAAGTGATGTAGCTGGCGCCGGCCTTGGCAAAATCAGGCACGATACGGTCCACCGGTTCGATCATCAGATGGACATCGATCGGCGCGGTGACACCATGCTTTCTCAGGGCCGAGCAGACCAATGGGCCAATGGTCAGATTCGGGACAAAGTGATTGTCCATGACATCGAAATGGACGATGTCCGCGCCTGCGGCCAGTACATTGTCCACCTCTTCGCCCAGGCGTGCGAAGTCTGCGGAAAGGATGGAAGGGGCAATCCAGTTTTCGGTCATTTTTAGTGCCTCGTACTATAACAATGGGAAGTAAACTGTTCAGTTGGCATGGGATTATACCTGAGGCCCCGTTGAAATCATACCGTCTGTCTGGCTTTGTCATGGCTCCGGCAATGGCGGGCAGCCATGCAGTGCAACTATCCGCTGAATAATTTATTTTTGAGCTGTGCAAAGTGTTAAAATGCCACCTTTGTTTGGCTTGCAATGACCATTTTGAGATTGTTCCCTGTTTGAAGAAGCTTTATTGTGGCGCGCGCAGCGTGTACCAGATAGTCCTGCATTGAAGCATCCGACAAGGTGGAATCGAGTATTATGGCTTTTTTTGCGTTGACTGAAGTTAGAGTCTGTAAACACCCATCCATGGGATGTTTACAGAAAGAAAACAGCCAATGCGATGGACTGTTTTTTTCATAATCAATGACTTGTGGTCATTGATTATGTCGACACATCCGTGTGCCGAAGCAGTTCCCGTCATTAGATAGACGGGGATTAGCCAGAATCTGTAAACACCCATCCATGGGATGTTTACAGAAAGAAAACAGCCAATGCGATGGACTGTTTTTTTCATAATCAATGACTTGTGGTTATTGATTATGTCGACACATCCGTGTGCCGAAGCAGTTCCCGTCATTAGATAGACGGGAACTGCTGGAATTACCCTGCATAGAAATAATTATAGAGTGACCAATGAATACGATATTGAATTCGGCGAATGCCGTACAGGAAGATATTGATCCGCTTGAAACACGGGAATGGCTGGAATCCTTGCAGGCCGTTCTGCAGGAAGAAGGCCGGGAACGTGCCCAGTTTTTGATCGAAAGACTGGTCGACCTTGCTAGGCAGTCGGGGTCTGACATTCCCTTTAGCGCCAATACCGCCTATCTGAATACCATTCCTGTGGAATTGCAGCCGCGCTTTCCTGGAGATACCAGCATCGAGCGTAAAATTCGTTCCTATGTGCGCTGGAATGCCATGGTCATGGTGCTGAAAGCCAATCAGACGACCAATGTTGGCGGGCATATCGCCAGTTTTGCCTCGGTCGCCACGTTGTACGATGTCGGCCAGAATCATTTCTGGCATGCGCCATCCGACCAGCATGGTGGTGATCTGATTTTCTATCAGGGGCATTCGGCTCCGGGAAACTACGCGCGGGAGTTTTTGCTGGGAAGGCTCACTGAGGACCAGATGAATCATTTCCGTCAGGAGGTCGGTGGCAAGGGTCTGAGTTCCTATCCACACCCCTGGCTGATGCCCAGGTTCTGGCAGTTTCCCACGGTCTCCATGGGCCTGGGTCCGATCATGGCCATCTACCAGGCGCGCTTCATGCGCTACATTCAGGATCGTGGCCTGGCCAACACGGCGAAGCGCAAGGTCTGGGCTTTTCTGGGCGATGGTGAAACCGACGAGCCGGAGACGCTGGGCGCCATCGGCATGGCTGGCCGGGAAAAACTGGACAATCTGATCTTTGTCGTCAACTGCAATCTGCAGCGCCTGGACGGCCCGGTGCGCGGCAACGGTAAAATCATCCAGGAGCTGGAAGGCGTTTTCCGTGGAGCGGGCTGGAATGTCATCAAGGTGGTCTGGGGGCGCCGCTGGGATCCCCTGTTGGCGAGAGACAAGAAAGGCCTGATCAGCAAACGCATGATGGAATGTGTGGATGGCGATTATCAAACCTTCAAGTCCAAGGATGGCGCCTATGTGCGCGAACATTTCTTCAATACTCCGGAACTGCAGGAATTGGTTGCGGATCTGACCAACCGTGATATCTGGGAGCTTAACCGCGGCGGCCATGATCCCATCAAGGTTTATGCGGCTTATCACGCGGCGGTCAATCATACCGGTCAACCCACGGTCATTCTGGCCAAGACCGTCAAGGGCTATGGCATGGGTGAGTCGGGAGAGGCCCAGAACACCTCCCATCAGCAGAAAAAAATGACCCTGGAATCCATCCGCCACTTCCGTGACAAGTATGAACTGCCGGTCAGTACCGATGAACTCACCGAATTGCCCTATCTGACCTTTGCCGAGGATTCCAGGGAATTGAGCTACATGCGTCAGCATCGCGCGGCATTGGGCGGCTATCTGCCGGCCAGAAGGGACAAGGCCTATGCCTTGACGATTCCACCCCTGAGCACCTTCAAGGCGATGTTGCAGGGCAGTCGCAAGGGTCATGACATCTCCACGACCATGGCTTTCGTGAAAATCCTCAATGTACTGGTCAAGGACAAGAATATAGGCCGCCAGGTGGTGCCCATCGTCCCCGATGAATCGCGCACCTTTGGCATAGAGGGGATGTTCCGTCAGCTGGGTATCTGGTCCCAGGTAGGACAGCTCTACACGCCACAGGATGCCGAGCAACTGATGTTCTATAAGGAAGACAAGCATGGCCAGGTGCTGCAGGAAGGCATCAATGAAGCGGGCGGCCTGTGTGACTGGATTGCCGCGGGAACATCCTATTCCACCCATGGCGTGCCGATGATTCCGTTCTTCATCTACTACTCGATGTTTGGTTTTCAGCGTGTTGCCGATTTGATCTGGGCGGCCGCCGATCAGCGCTGCCATGGCTTTCTGATGGGCGGTACCGCAGGCAGAACGACCTTGAACGGCGAAGGCCTGCAGCATGAAGACGGACACAGTCATGTCATTGCCGCGACCGTGCCGAACTGCGTTTCCTTTGATCCAACCTTTGCCTATGAACTGACCGTGATCGTTCAGGATGGTCTGCGCCGCATGTATGCTGAACAGGAGGATGTGTTCTATTACATTACCGTGATGAATGAGAACTATGCCCATCCAGCCATGCCCGAAGGCATGGAAGAAGACATTCTGAAAGGCATGTATCTGTTCAAGCCAGGATTCGCCAGGGACCTGCCCCGCGTACAGCTGCTGGGATCAGGCACCATTTTCAATGAGGTCATTGCCGCGGCGGAACTGCTGCGCGAAGACTGGCAGGTCGAAGCCGACCTGTGGAGCTGCCCGAGTTTCACCGAGCTGGCGCGGGATGGCCAGGCCTGTGAACGCTGGAATCGCCTGCATCCGACGGAAACACCGCGGCAAGCCCATGTGACTCACTGCCTGACAGATCAGGAGGGTCCGGTTATCGCCGCCAGTGATTATGTGCGGGCCTTTCCGGAGCAGATACGCGCCTATATTTCCGCGCCGTATACGGTACTCGGCACGGACGGCTTCGGCCGCTCGGATACCCGGGAGCATCTGCGCAGCTTCTTTGAAGTGAATCGTCATCATATCACCGTTGCGGCATTGAAAAGTCTAGCGGACAGTGATCGCTTCGATAGGGCCAAAATCGATGTGGCAATTGCCAAATATGATCTCGATCCGGATACAACGGCACCCTGGTTAATCTGAGGCAGAGTAAAGACAATGAGTTTTTTAATTGAACTGAAAGTTCCTGATATTGGCAACGTTTCCGATGTCGAAGTTGCCGAAGTGTTGATCCAGCCGGGTGATGTGATCGAACTCGACCAGACCATCGTGATCATGGAATCCGACAAGGCGACGATGGATTTGCCAGCTTCCGCGGCTGGCACCGTGGAGGAGGTCAAGGTCAAGGTTGGTGATACCGTTTCCGAAGGGTCGCTGATCGCCACGGTACGTGCAAGCACCGATGAAGTCGCCAGGCCTGCGAAAGAGACACCGGAATCTTCGGAGGAAAAGTCTGAACCGGCTGAAGTCGCTGTCCAACCCGCGGAACAGCAGGCTGCCGCCAAACCGGAGCAAAAACCGCAGCCGGCTGCGACACAGGCGCCGCCGGCTGCTGGCAGGGTATCCTCCAAGGCCCACGCCTCACCGGCGGTGAGGCGCTTTGCCCGCGAGCTGGGAGTGGACATTGGCAAAATTGAGCAGGGTAGCGGCAACAAGGGGCGTATCCTGAAAGAGGATGTGAAAAAATTCATCACACAGGTGATGTCGTCCGGCGGGGTTTCCGGTGGCGGCATTCCCGCCATACCGGCGGTGGATTTTTCCCGGTTTGGCGACATTGAAGAAAAGCCGCTCAGCAAAATCAAGCGCCTGACCGGCCAGGGCATGAGCCGGGTGTGGCTGAATCTGCCCATGGTGACGCAGCATGGGGAAGCGGACATCACCGAAATGGAAGCCTTCCGCAAATCGCTGAACCAGCAGCAGGCCACCGATGGCAGGAAAATCACCCCGCTGGCATTCATCATCAAGGCGCTGCTGGCGGCCATGCGTCAGTATCCCCAGTTCAATGCCTCGCTGTCGGCGGATGGCGACAAACTGATTCTGAAAAAATACTACAATATCGGTATCGCCGTCGATACTGCCAATGGTCTGGTGGTGCCGGTAATCAGGGATGCCGACCAGAAATCCATTATCGAGCTGGTCGATGAGATGACCGGGTTGAGCGACAAGGCACGGCAGGGAAAACTCCTGCCAGCCGATATGCAGGGTGGCTGCATGACCATTTCCAGCCTCGGCGGCATCGGTGGCACGGCTTTTACACCGATCGTCAATGCCCCGGAAGTCGCCATTCTGGGTGTATCCCGGGCCACCATGAAGCCGTTCTGGAATGGTCAGGAATTTGTACCACGCCTGATGCTGCCATTGGACCTGACCTATGACCACCGGGTTATCGACGGCGCCGACGGCGCCCGCTTTGTCGTAGCCATTGCCGAATATCTCGACGACATTCGCCGTTTATTGCTTTAATGCTGGGAGAAACAACAAGATGACTGAATCCGTTTTACATGCCGAGGTTCTGGTTCTGGGCGGTGGCCCGGGTGGCTACAGCGCGGCATTTCGCGCTGCGGATCTGGGCAAGAAAGTGATACTGATCGAACGCTATCCGGTCTTGGGCGGGGTGTGTCTGAATGTCGGCTGCATCCCTTCCAAGGCGCTGCTGCACATGGCGCAGATCATTCATGAAGTCGACGAGTTTTCCAGACATGGCATTCAATATGGTGAACCGACATTCGATCTGGACAAGATCCGCGCCTGGAAGGAAAGCGTCACCAAGACCCTGAACGTTGGCCTGGCGGGACTGGTCAAGCAACGCGGGATCAACCTGGTTCAGGGGGTGGGACATTTTCTCACCGACCATTCAGTAGTGGTGACAGGCGAGAATGGCGACAGCACCATCACTTTCGACCAGGCGGTCATCGCGGCGGGCTCCCATCCGACCAAAATACCCATTTTTCCCAACGATGATCCGCGTCTGTGGGATTCCACCGATGCCCTGCAGGTGGACTATATTCCCGGGAAAATGCTGATCGTCGGCGGCGGCATCATCGGGCTGGAGATGGCCACGGTGTATCATGCATTCGGGGCAAAGATCAGCGTCGTGGAACTGATGGACCAGATCATTCCCGGCTGCGACAAGGACTTGGTCAGGCCCTTGCATAACCGCATCAAGAAGCAATACGACAATATCTGGCTGGAAACGCGGGTTCACGATATCACTGCCCAGGAGGATGGTCTGAAGGTCTCTTTTGAAGGCGTCGGCGCACCGGATTCCGAAGTCTTCGATGTGGTGCTGGTGGCGGTAGGACGGCGTCCCAACGGCAAGAGAATCGATGCCGGGAAAGCAGGCGTCGATGTGGACGACAAGGGCTTTATTGCCGTGGACAGGCAACAGCGCACCAACGTCCCGCATATCTTTGCCATTGGCGATATCGTCGGCAACCCGATGCTTGCTCACAAGGCGGAGCATGAAGGCAAGGTCGCCGCGGAAGTGATCTGCGGCATGAAGGCCGGTTTCGATGCCCTGACCATACCGGCTGTTGCCTATACCGATCCGGAAGTGACCTGGATGGGACTCACCGAAAACGAGGCGAAGGCGAAAGGCATTGCCTATGACAAGGGTACATTTCCCTGGGCGGCAAGCGGTCGTTCCCTGAGTCTGGGACGCAAGGAGGGCCTGACCAAGATACTCAGCGACAAGGAGACCGGCAGGATACTGGGTGCAGGCATGGTCGGCCCCAATGCCGGGGAACTGATTTCCGAGGCGGTGCTGGCGCTGGAAATGGGGGCAGATGTCGATGATATCAGCCTGACCATTCATCCGCATCCTATGCTCTCGGAAACCTTCGCCTTTGCGGCGGAAATGATCAACGGTACGATCACCGATCTGTATGTGAAGAAGAATAAATAATTGCGTGCGCAAATCGTATTGGTTGTTTTCTTTTGCTACTTTGTCAGATTATCCCAACAACTCGTCATGCCCGCAGAGCCAGCCCCCGGCTTGACCGGGGGGCAGGCTCTGCCGAAATGATGATCCTTGAAAATGGGTTTTTATAAACTGACAAAGTAGAACTATAAACACCCCATTGGTGGGTTTTTGTAGTTGCTGGGGCATCAGTTGCATTTACCCCCGAAATCCATATGCTGTCCGGCAAACGGTAATCAGCCATGGCCCTTGCAGCTTCAGGACATGCTGGTCTGGCGCAGTATTCATCTGCTTTTCACTGTCAATTCATTGCAACGTATAAGGAGGAAACCATGGCGGCAACACCTTCCAACATGATGCCCCTGGGCGCCATCGCCCCGGATTTCAATTTACCCGATACGGTCACCGGCCGTAATTTCAGTCTGCAGGAACTGAAAGGCGAGAAGGGCACGGTCATTCTGTTCATCTGCAATCATTGTCCCTATGTTTTACATGTCAAGGAGCAACTGATCGGGATCTCCCGGGAGTATGCCGCACTAGGCATCAACACGATCGCCATCAGCGCCAACGATATCGAAAATTACCCACAGGATGCACCCGACAGGATGCGGCAGCTGATGCAGGAATGGGACAATCCCTTTGTCGCCTACCTGTATGATGAAAGTCAGGAAGTGGCGAAAGCCTATCAGGCCGCATGTACTCCCGATATCTATGTTTTCGACGCCAATCTGGCCTGTGTCTATCGGGGACGTCTGGATGCTGCAACACCGAAAAACAACGAGCCGTCGACCGGCAGGGATTTGCGCAATGCCCTGGACAATCTGCTTGCCGGAAGACCGGTCAGTGATCAGCAGTATCCCAGTATTGGCTGCAATATCAAATGGAAACAGGGTTAGTACGGTTTCTTTTATCAAAGTTATGAGTGAATCATGAATCTGCAACAGGGTCTTGGTCTGGATGACGCAGGTCGCAAGCAGCTACTGGACAGGCAAAAACTACATCTCTATATCAACCTCAAACTGGCCTCCTGTGGTCAGCCGGTTTGTCTTGCCGATGCTTCCGCTGGCTTCCTGGATACCGCACATGACATGCTGGGCAGCTATCTGGAGAAGAGCAGGCGGCTGGCCTCCTGCTATTACCCCGTCGACCAGCGCATCCAGGATTTTCTGCAGGGTTATCTGGCCGATCTGGATATCGGCAAGTTGCCCGCTTTACCGACGATGACTTTCGAACTGGACCGGCATGGCATTGCCCGTGAGCTTTCCCTGCCCATCGATGAGCAGGAATTTCACTCGGAACTGGTGGACAGTTATCGTCTGAAACAGGGAGTATTACATAATCCGGTCAATGACCGCCGGACAACCAAGGGATCCTTTCATATCGCTGCTGGTGGATTGCCAATACCGGGGGATAAAAAGACCACGCCCAAGCGGAGTTTCGCCCTGATGCTGCGCCACGCGCTGAATCCACCGGAGGATTTGCTGATACTGCCTTTTACCACCCGGCAACCGGAACCAGCAAAGATGTTTGTATCGTTGCTGTTGCGTCCGGTCGTCTGTCCGGAAATCCCCGGACTTGAGGCGGAAAAAACCATGGAAATCCGCTTTTTTGCACCTGGCAGCCTGGTCAGCAATCTGGATTTCGTGGAAAGCATCTTTGGCAATGGCGGCAATCCGGCATTGCCGGAATTCGATGCCGCGCTCGACGTGCAGCACTGGACAGGGCATACCGGTTGTGTGATTCTGGCGCCGCATCTGACCCGACTGACAAAAAAACAACTGGGGCTGCCGCACTGGGACGATGCCACCGATGACCAGCGGGCTGACGCGATGTGTTGGCGGGAGGCGGATGAAATCTATAACGATGGCCAGGCATTCAAGATCACCGCGCGTGATGAACAGGGTGTCATCGTGACACTGATAGCCGACAACTATTTCGGTTATTGCAAGAAAGAAGTGAAAACCCAGATCAGCTATTCCGCCAATCTATTCGGGCTTGCCGAAGAGGAACATGCCGGTGGTGCGCTGGCCTTCCCACGGCGCAGCCATGGTGATGAATATGGCGCCGGCAGTCTGACCCGTGAGCCGGGTTATAACTTCAGCGAGATGCTGAACCGCTATGGCGAACTGATGCAGCAGATGCCGGAAGGCTATGCGATCGACAAACGTTTTCCTGAAGTCATCTATGTGCCTCAGGATCTGCGCATGGATTTGAACGGCCAAACGATTTGCTGGTACAAGGAGGGAGTCAAACAGACCATCAGGCTGCAGCCAGGCAAAATTTATATGCAGCCCAATGGTTACAAAATAGAAATGATGAAACATCCGGGAGCCCCTTCCTGGCGGCTGGTGGGAACCGAACCGGAGGGTACATTCTGCCACAAGCCCTGTACGGTTTCCGGAGGCGGCAAATCGGAGATTTCCAAATCCATCGAGGATGCGGTGCTTTACAACCCACTTTTCGTCAACGATCTGCATCAGGATCTGGCCAGGGTTCAGGAGATTTTCGAAAAAGACTATACCGGACGCTTCAAACCGGGTTTCGAGCATGAGGATCGTGACCCGACGCGCAAGCCGCTCAGCCCGGAACGCAGTCTGGGGTCGGTAATAAAATTATTGACACCGTCATCCACCCATACCGATGCATACAATCGCTGGCTGGCGTCCATACCGCCGTACATACTGGCGCTGGTGTTTCTGATCAAGCGCTTTTATCGCATCGAATGGGGAAGGGACTGGCGTAAGCATTTGTCGGTCGATATCGTCGATGGCGCGCCGGGACATGAACTGAAACTGCAGGATCGGAAGATCATCGCCTCCTATCTGCGGGTGGGCTTCGACCTGGAAGGCGACTGGCGTACTTTCAAGGTGCGCCAGGATTATATCGCCGCGGAAAAGGTACAGATGGAGGACGATATCAGCGCTTCGGTAGTCGTGCCCCGCAAACAGATCAGCAAGTATTGTTCCGATGAATATCACAATGACAGCGTCAAGCTGGTCAGAAACTGTGAATTCCGGCTTTTTCAGCGCCCGGACGACGCCATCATTCCGGGGTACGACAGACAGACGGAACTGAATCTGACCAAACCGGGCAGCTTTCTGGCCAATTACGAGCCACTGAAAGGTGAAAAGCTCGCGGCCGTGGTTGAAGATGTTCTGACTTTTTCAAGGTTCACCGAACCGATGGCCGGGTTTTTGACGGAAGCCTATCAGGAACAGGACTGTTTCGTGGTGTCGTCTGCCCATCCGCGGCTGGTGCAGGGCAAGCCATCGAAAAATCCCCGTTATCTTGAAACACGCCCTGATCTGGTCAAACCGGTGCGCAAATACATCGCCGATATGGGCGCCCGGCTGCATCGCAAAATCCCCGCGCATGAGCCGGTCTGTCATCCCGTCAATGCGGTGCTCACCGGACGCCGCAACAATCCGCCGGAAGGGAAAATCCGTTCTCTGGCTGTCTACAATCCCATTCATTACCAGGAGCTGCCGGAACTGTTCATGGATTTCATTTGTTCACTGACCGGAAAATCCCCCTCCACTACCGGCGCGGGCAGTGAAGGTGCGTTGACCAAGGGCCCCTTCAACGCACTGCGAACAACGGCGGATCTGAACAATGCGCTGGTATCTTTCATTCTTACCGGCTACGCAGGATTTTCCAGTTCAGCCGGATTTATCGGGCCGACTATGCGCGTGGATCATGATATCAGCCTGTTGATTCCGGAAATATGGGCGCGACTGCATATTCAGGACCGGGAGCCGGCCTTTCTCATCGAGCACGGTTATCTGGAGCCGCTGCAGGATTTCGAACACCATGGCCGGCAGGTGCTGGCGAGTCGTCTTGGCTATCGCATCACCGAACATTTCGTGCATGGTTTCATGGGGAAAATATTCGACAATCCGGCGGCCGTGTTTACCACTGATATCCTCAAACCCGAAACGCAGGATCTCGAGGTGTTCGTCGATGGCATACACAATATAGTCGAAACCCAGCAGCGGGTGGCCCGGCAATATCTGGAGGACGGCAGCATCGAGGATGCCTGTCCACCTTTGCGGGCGCTGCTGCACATCATGGCTACCGGCAGTTTTCAGGGGCGTGACGTGCATGATCCGGAAATTCGCAGCATGTTCAGTCGCGATGCATTGCTTGCCTCAGACTGGTACCGCGAACGCCTGGAGGTCAAGCAGGCGCGAGATATCGCTCTTTGGCAGCGCCATGTACAGTACCTGGAAGCCTTTCTGGAAAGAAACAGTCATGTGGCGGAAGCCGAGCGTATGCGCATCGATGAAAGATTACGCCTGGCCCTGGGAAAGCTCGGCCTGGTACAGACAGATGCCTATCTGGATTTTCTGGTCGGCAGTCTGGGCGCCGATCCGCTGAGGCCGCCCAGATCTGTAATGTAGGTTGGCAACGTTGCATGTAGGTTGGACTGAGTTTGCGAAGCCCAACAAAGGCATTGCAATATCCCGTTGGGGTTCGTACCTCACCCCAACCTATATTATGGCGGCCGGCGAATGCCGGAGGCAGGCACAGAGGGCGCGTGTCGTCGTTTCAGCCTTCTTCCTTGGTCCATTTGGCGGCCAGCAGTCCGGACCACTCGCCAAAGTAGGTGCCAATAACGATGGAAACGGAAATAATGACCAGCGGATTGTCGAAGGAGATACCCGTCAGCACATCCGGGGTCAGTTTGTCAGGAGTCTGCAGCAGATAGGCAAAAGTTGCCGAATAGCCGAGAACGCTGGCAGGGATCGTGGCCAATGCCGGAATGTTGGCTGCCAGACACAGCACGATGACGGCAATGGTAACCGCTATGGCCGCCATCATTGGAAAGCCAAGTGCAGCGTCGGATGGAATATTGGTAATCAGAATTGCTGTCAGCCAAGCCATGAAGACGCCAAAAACTCCGCACACGATGGTGTTTTTCAAGGCATCCTTGTTGCCACCCAGGGCGAAATAGGCCGCCCAGGCAATGGTTGCGGCCCAGATGAAAAAAAATCCGCTCAACGGGCCAACGGCCAGAAAAGTTGCGACTCCAGCCAGAATGCCGATGCTCAAGGAAAGTGCTGTAAGACTGTTCATGGATCTATCTCCTAAAGTTGCTTCATTGCAATCGTTAAATTTATTGTAGTGTTGCTGTGGTTTGCTGTAAATCTCAGTATGACTCATATTTTGTGAGCCAGCGCCAAGCTTACGTGGGTTGGCGGCTGAAAGCAACCGGCTGCGGGTTTTGTTTGCCAAACTTGCAGGCGATTCTGAAACGCTCCGAACTGAAAGTTGGCTGTTGCTGTCGGGAGCTCGGCTTGACGGGTAGGAGGGGAAGATTGATTAATAGAAAGCTCTGCAGTTCGAGCCACAGATCGCTTCGCTTGCATTACCAGGCTGCGCATGGCAATGATGCCGGATTATAGGGGATTCACGGACTGACAATGTATACTCTCCGCATGTGACATCATCACCCGGGCAGCCCCATTTTAGCCGATGGCTACGTTGAAAAACCTTGTTGTAGATTGCTACAGCGGCGTTTTTTCGCCTTGCCCTCGACAAAAAATGGACCACCGAAATGCTGATGTCACCTGCGAAGAGTATAAAACCAAAAACAGCGCTTTGGCAGTAATTGCTGCAGCGTTGCAGCGTGGGGATGAGATCGCTGACCTGATAACGATCCCATCTTTATTGGCTGAAACTGTTCAGGATGGGGCGCACTCAGGCGCATGTGGATGGGGCAGAGTACGGTATTTACAGCAGATAAAAATGAGCGTCTCGAGCACCACCGAAGGGCATTTGGCTGCAGCACAGTTGTTCTTGAACTGATTCTCAGGCAGTTATATCAATATTATTGCCTATCGAACCCGTTGCTGATGAAACGTTGCTGGTTTGTTGCGTTGCCGCTACACGGGTGCTGTCGTCCTTATCAGCATCTGCATCAGGTTTATTACCCTCGATCCTCCCCTCTGCTTTTTGGGGATTGACGGCAAGTTGATTTATAAGCGAACTTGTGGTTGCAGAAACATGCATAATTTTT